>NZ_DLSO01000141.1:0-54496 GCF_002500165.1 Gordonia sp. UBA7860
CACATTGCCGTCGCTTCCGAGTTCGAATGCGACGACATCGACTTCGGGCGCAGCGAGCCGCGCGGAACTCCACGACACGTTGACGGTGAACTGCGCGAGACCCGCAGGGAGGTCGATCACCGCCCCTGGCGTCATCATCACCGGTGTCCGTTCCCTTTGTGCAGGAGAGCTTCTCGTTGGCTCATTGCTCGCGACTGCGTCGGGTTCGACACCGAGCGCGGCATCGACGTGGTGTATTCCCAACAACGTCAACGATCGCTCGCGAACCTTGGCCATCCGCGGATCGCCCTCACCACCATTGAGTAGCAACACATCAGTGACACCTGCGGTCAAATTGATGGCTGGCGCCGCACCCAACTGTGTAATACGCGAACGCATGAGCGTCGCCTCGAGGTGACTGCCACCCATGACCAGCACTCGGCGGCCAGCCCAGGGGCCCGACGGAAGTGACCTGGCGGACTGCTTCGCCGTCGTGGGTGTCGGCGCGCCAATCACGGTGACGATATCGACTGATTCCGGCGCCGTCTTCGGTACTCCAGCGACAATCCGGCCAGCGAGTTCTAGGACAGTTGCCTCGTCGAGGATCGGGATTCCAGATTCCCTTGCCCGCCGCAGTTTCCGTGAGTCAAGCAATCCGGGATTGGCTATGACGAGTCCGGTCTTGCCGCTTGCCGAGTTCATCACGTCAAGTCCGGCGTCAGAGAGACGTCGTGCAAGGTCAGGTCGGGGTATCGCCGTCGGGCCAGTGATGACGACCTTCGTGCCCTGCACTAGGCCGATCGTGGGATCGTACCGACCGGGCGTGCGCCATGGGCATGGCACACGTGTCGCCTTGTCGGGGTATGCGCGTGACGACTCGGAACACGCGACAATTGGTAGCTGCAGACCGAGGTCGTCGGCGAGGCCTACACTGCGGCGGAAAATCTCTGCGAGAGTGCGGACGTCGTCGCGCGCATCGTGCGCGGCGCGCTGGCGGATCCCCAGTAGCCTGCCAGGGTTCCGAGCTTGACGTTCGGTACGTCGAGCTGCAGCCGACGTGCAAGCGTCACCGTGCAGAGGCGTTGTGTAATAGGCAGTTTCGTATGAAGCCTGCGCGCCTCTTCCACGAGGAACCCGTGGTCGAAGGTGGCGTTGTGTGCGACGAGGGTGCGTCCGGTCAGCATATGTTCGAGGTGTGGCAACGCGGCGTCGAACGTCGGTGCGCCACGCAATCTCGCGGTGGTCAGGTTATGAATGTGGACGGGACCGGGGTCGCAGCCAGGGTTCAGGAGTGTCGAGTACTCGTTTTGCACTCGGCCCGCTGAGTCGAGCGTGAGCGCCGCGAGACTCAGCACGCGGTCACGGCGCGCGCTGGTGCCCGACGTCTCTACGTCGACGAGAACCCAACCCGTGCCGATATCGGCCGTCGACCACACACGCCCACTTGATTGCGCTGCGCCTGACATCTCCGCCCTTTCCTGATGCTAGACAGAGACTCTTGCACATATCGCCGACAATGAGGTGACGCATCGGTGCGCCATGTTGGAACAGGGTAACGCGCGGCGTGCAGCTCACGATTAATAGTCAACCCTTGAACAACGTGGTTGGAGGACCGTTGGCGAAATCGATCAAGCCTGGAATCCTCTGTCTTGAGGGCGATTGGGTTCGCGACGACCCTTCAAGCCGGATGACGATGGACCGGCGCTCGAGCTTCTCGAACGGATGGACTTTGTGACGCTGCACCACCGCAACGTTAAGACGATTCCGGAGTTGTGGCGACATGTCGATGACACTGGCTCGCGATGCAAACCCATGTACAAGAATCGATAGTGCTCAAATGTCTTGCTGTCCCAGTGGTCGAGAGATTCGCCAGATGCGGCTTGGTCAAGGCGGCAAGTCCACGCTCGAGGTCAACACCCGAAGAGCCCGCCCCCGGCACACGGCTAGCATGAGCGACAGGATTGAGGCTCACTGCGCCATCCCGACCACCACGGGACTTGCCTGGCCTCTGTCACGCCGAGGGCTGCACGCGAACAAGGAGGCAATGTGTCTGACCTGAAGTTGTTTCGGATCGACGACGGCATTGCAACCGAGCTGACCAGCTCCTCGGTCAAGTTGGAGAGGTCGCTACAGCTCGTCGTCGAACGGAACATGGACACTCTCTTCGGGGTCCGCTTTCTCTCGTCGGAATACAGCACCGGCGTTCGGCACGGCGGTCGGATCGACTCCTTGGGACTTGATGAGAACTCGTCACCGGTCATCTTCGAGTACAAACGCGCTACGAACGAGAACGTAATCAACCAGGGATTGTTCTATCTCGACTGGCTACTTGATCATCGAGCCGAGTTCGAAATGCTGGTTCAGAAACGCCTCGGGAGTGAGGTCGGAAGCGCAATCGACTGGCGAAATCCACGCCTGATATGCGTGGCGAATGGATTCACACGATACGACGAGTACGCAGTTCAACAAATCAACCGAAGCATCGAGCTAGTCAGGTACCGCGACTTTTCGGGCGAATTGCTGGCGCTTGAGCTGATGACTTCGACGAAGGCCGAGCCGACAGGCATCGACGAACCGACAACCCCACGACAACAACCCTCATCAAAAACGGTCACGGATCTACTGGGGCAGGCATCCCCGCAGTTGCGCGGCCTCTACGAATCAGTCGAGAGCTATTGCGAAGGCTTGGGCGACGACGTCACGAAGAAGGTCCTCAAGAACTACTTCGCATTTCGCCGACTGAAGAACTTTGCCTGCGTGGAGGTCCATCCACAATCGGGAGCCGTGCTTCTCTATCTCAAGGTCGACCCGACGAATGTCGTTTTGACCGAAGGTTTCAGTCGAGACATGAGAAACATCGGCCATTTCGGCACCGGCGACCTCGAGTTGCGCATTACAAACGACGCCGAACTCGAGACCGCTTTGCCGCTCATCCAACGAAGCTACGAAGCAAGCTGACAGACTGCCGCGGCGCTCCGAAGACCGGCAGGTGTCGACCGATCCGCGGTCAACACGGCCCGACACGTGCCTTGGCGACCACGTCCCCCACGCCTTCACACAGAGCCCTGACCTCGCCGACCGTCGGCGACAGTTCGTAGGCGTGCTGGTGGCAGCACGCGCTGAGCTGGTACCACAGCGAGGCCAGCTGGTCAGCACGCAGTCGGTCGTCGAGCGCTCTGAGCAGTGCCAAGCGTGATCGCATCGTCGCCCGCTCGCACGGGGCGTCGATGGCGAGACATCGCTCGTCGATGTACTCCTCCACCGCTTGCCGCGCGACGACGGCAGCAAGCCGCGACGAATTGCCCGACGTCGAACGACTCAGTCCCACAAGGAGTTGCTGTGCGTAAGCGAGCAACTCGAGCGGTGTCACTTCCCCTCCAAGAGGTCGGCGACGGTCTTCCGCAGATCCCGTACGTTGTCCTTGGTGACGACCGCACCTTCGTGAGTACCCTTGTTTGCAATGAACAGTGCGGGTCCGCGGTAGTCGCGCCACGACCGCCAACCCGAGATATTTGCGCTGGCGTCGCCCTCGAGAGCAAGTGCCACGCGTTGATTCATCTTGGTGAAGTCGCCCCAGAGCTTCTCGGACTCCCGCTGAGACTCTCCATCTGCATTGCGCCACGTGAAGAAGCGTTGTCGCGCAGCAGATTCAATTGCAAGTCGGAAGAGTGCCGGGCATGCCCGTTGCTTCACATCGTCGGGAACATTGTCGTCGACGACCACCGCGTACGCGTCTTCGACGTAGCGGCGTGCAGGATCTTCGGCCGGCTTTACCACCAACCTCGAACCGGACTCGCGCGACACTTCGATCAGATGCGCTTCAATGGATTGCTGACGAATCGCGGTGGCCAGGCGGTCGTCGTGCGAGAACACGATGATCTGTCGAGTCTTTGCGAGATCCCTGAGGACATTGAGGAATCCGTCGATCTTGGCGGGGTCCATCGCCTGGATTGGATCGTCGAGCACGATGAATCGGAATGGACTCGACGACGCCGTAGCCCGCGGCAAGAACAGCGCGAGGGCGAGCGCGTGCAGTTCACCCTGACTCATCACCGACAGCGCGCCTGCAGGTTCGCCGTCGACGGTTCCCTGCAGAATCGCCTTGCGGTGAGTGCGCTTACCTTCCAGCGTGATCGTGGAGACGTCGACGTCACTCTCCTGGCGAAGCTGAGCCCAAATCGCCCGCGCGCCTTCCGCAATCGGCTCGAGTCGTTGCTCGCGCAACAACTGAGCATTGTTGCTCACCCACTTCTTCGCAGCGTCGAGAACCGCGACGATGTCGTCGGTCTCCCTCGCAGTGCGTTCCAGCGCAACCCATTCCATCGTTCGCTCAGCCATCGGCGCCCAGACGCTCTGGTGTTCGTCGAGCGCGGCAGCGGCGTCTGCCTGCACTGCGCCCAAAGCGGCGTGAACAGCGGGGAGCTTCTCTTCGAGATAGAGCGGAAGATCCTCAACCGCAACGGCTTCGATAGCCTCCGCACGCGCGGCCCGATACGCGTCGAGGGACGCCAGTTCGACGTCGACGAGAGGAGCGATGTCGGGGAGCGAACTGAGCAGGCTTCGCGCTGAGCGTTCGAGCTGTTGGATGGATTGTCGCGCTTCGCGATACAGTGCCAGTTGCTCGTTCTCTTGATCGATGACCACGCGTGCGTGTGCTTCCCACTCCGCATCGAGGACGCCTTGTTCGCAGACCGGGCACGCGACAGAGCCGGTCCCCGATGCCGTGCGAAACTCCAACGCTGCCGACAGCAACTGTGTGCGCTGTTCGGCACGTTCGAGCGTGCTGTCGGCAAGTGTGCGCAGATTGACCAGGGCGTCACGCAGTTGAGCGGCCAGTGCCGATGCGTCGACGTCGGGTTGTTGATATTCGACGATCACGCGTAGCGCGTCAACACCGCCATGTTGTCCACTGACACCGGACACCATGTTGGCGATCGCATCGAGGTCATACTTGTTGGGACGCAAAATCTTTGCCAGCGCCACTACTGCCGGATCGTCAATTCCGACCACGGCCTTCTTCAGCGCAGTGCGAGCGTCGTTGGCCGTCTTTCTCGCCTGACGTCGTGCCGTGTACTCGGCAGTGAGCCGTGTCTCGGCGTCGAGAACCTCATCGAGCGCGAGGAGCTTGTCGAGCGCGTCGTAGAGCTTCGAGGGTTCTTGTTCCAGCAGTCCGCCGATTTCGTCGTAACTGAGGATCGGACGATGGATCTCGATGGCTGTCGACCATCCCAATGCGTCGACGCCGACTTCCCGTTTCTCGCCCGTGCGCTGCGACCAGCGCTTCGCGTCGTCGAGACTCGCGTCGGCCGACCATGATGCCCCGATCGAGGTCGACGGGCCGTCTTCGACGGTGAAGTCGACCTGGACCTCACACGGGTTGCCCTGGTGCAGGTTTCGCCAACTGTCGGCCCACAGTTGCGACTTCTTCGCCCGCCAACGGTAGCTCTCGCCGGTGAGGGCGTACTCAAGCGCTTCGGCGAAGCTCGACTTGCCCGATCCGTTTCGACCGCTGACGACTGTGATTCCCGGGTAGGGCGTGATGTCCAGGGATGCTGCGGGACCGATGCCGCGGAAGCCGGCCACCGTGATGCTGCGCAGGAACGCTCCGGCGGGTTCGGCTGCCGCCTCGGTCGGCTCGGGTCGCTGATGCGCGGATGTGCCACCACCGAGGTAGTCGCTGAGCGCCTGATCGCTGTCCATCGCCGCGAGGACGAGATACTTGACGTTTTCGTTGAGATCGGCGTCGGCGTCAAGGAGATCCCACACCGTCTCGGTGAGCGACTTCTGCCCGATGGTGTCGATCGTTTGCGTCATGGCTGCCCCTTCCGCGTGCAGGATGACTCTCGCATACGGGGCTGACAGTCGGGACGAAGTTGCGCAGCAATCAGGACGTATCGAGTTCGAAGTGGGCAGGGTGAGCTGACTTGTGACCAGCGGTGCGTAGTGACCTCGAACGCCACTCAGACCGGAAACCGACCGGCCAGATAGCGTTCCGCCGCTCGTCCATCTCCGAGTTCTGCTCGCGCCTCGGGCGTCAACCAATAGAAGCGAAGCATCCAGAAGAGCCCGATACCTCCCGGCGTGTACGAGCCACTCTGCTCAAAGTTGTAAGCGCGGCCGCTCTCCGGTACGACGCAGATAGTGTGGCCGGTGTGGGATCGCCCTGCTTCGGGGTGGTCTTTGATGGTCGCGATGTTGTCCCACGGCACGTCGAGTCGCCGCAGCCCGTCAAAGATCGTGATCGTGTTTGCGCCAAGCTGCACGCGGGGCGACCCGTGACGCGCGAGCATGAGTAAATGAGTCAATGCCGTCGCCGCGGCAACCGCCGCAGCGATAGAGAAAATGAGCCTTTGCCCGCCGGACAGTTCGAGATCAATCAGATGCAGAGGCGCCAGTACTGCGAACGCGGCTCCAGCGATATCCAACGCACCTATTCCCGTGTTCGCGAGCGTTTGACTTTTCGCGTCCGGCAGGACGATCAGTCCCGCCGCTGACCACACACATCGCGGCACGACGCGTTCCGCAATTCTGACGCGGTACGCGTTGACTGCAAGCGCGCCCGCCCCGATTCCCAAGGGGATCGACACGAGAACCGTCGGTAACTCCCCAACCGCCAGTACGCGAATGGTCCACATCGCACACAGCATCGTGAAGACCGCAAAGAGCCCGATCGAGAAGAGGAACTGGCCACGGCGATCGGTCCACGAGTCGGGTACCGGAAAGCGCGTTACCGACACGCGGGATCCCCAGCCTTTCGACGGTTAAATAAGTCGCCCAGCATCGCTTCCCTCGTCGAACGTTCGAGAGGCTAATGTAGCAACTCGGACATTTCACCTACCGTTCGACCGCCGCCAGCGCGATCACCCATCCTTACTCGGCAGCTTCCAGCCGAACGTCGCGGTTGGGGGTGCGCTCTTCATGAACAACCGCGCCGGCCGTCCGCCGCCGACCCTGGTCTCCGGAACGCCCATCTCATTGATTTTCGGCTCCAACAGCGGCTGCACGCGCCGGTTGAACGAGTCCCGCATCAGGCGTCGCCCAAGGATCGCTTCATGCAGCTCACGCAGGTCCGATAGCGTGTACGGCTCGGGCAGCAGACTGTCTGGGTCGGGACGGTCCTCGTAGCGTTCACGAAGGTTGTCAGTGGCGGATGCAATGATCTCGTCATGGTCGTAGAGCAACCGCTCCCCCGACGCGAGACGCCCGTCAGCGTCGAGTGGGGCAAGCTCTCCGACGACGTCCGTCAGCGATGAAGCAGGTTGCGCGACGGCATGCGCGATCGAGATCGTCCACCCGCGGGGATCTCGATCAGGATCGCTGAACACCGCGAGCAGATGCGGACGGACGCGATCGGGTGAAAGCCCCAGCTTGAGTTCCAGAACCTCACCGACCGTCTCCTCGACGGTGCGCCGTTCTCGAATGAAACGGCCCGGCAAGGCTGGTTGTCCAGAGTCCGAATCTCGTTGCACGACAACGTTCAACTGACCGTCGACGACGGTCAGTACTGCGATGTCGACGGCGACGTTCGGGCGTGGATAGCTTGCGAGGCGAGATCGTGAGGTCGTAGCCACCCCTTGACACTATTCGCATTTTCACTCAAACTACTAATCGCACTTCCGCGCAAAGTCGCCTCGGTTCGTCACCCGGGCGGGAACAGGAGCAGATCATGAAGTTCTCCACCGCCCTCGACGTAGACGTCGTCGCTCACGAGTCCGCCGACGAAGTCTCCGTACTGATCGAACTGGAAGCACCCGAGGCGCCAACCACGGAACGGGCGCCCTCCGCTCTGCAGATCGTCCTGGACCGCAGTGGTTCGATGAGCGGTCCCCCACTCGAGGGCGCCAAGAAGGCGCTCGCCGCGGTCATCAGCCGACTCGACCCGCACGACGTATTCGGTGTCGTGACTTTCGACAACGAGGCCCAGGTTGCCGTGCCCGCTGGCCTACTGGCCGACAAGGAGCGTGCCGCCGATCTCGTCGAATCGATTGTCTCCGGTGGCTCCACCGACCTTTCGTCGGGCTACCTTCGTGGCCTGCAGGAACTACGCCGCGCTGCCAAGCAGGCCAGAATCAGCGTCGGCACAGTGCTTGTCATCAGTGACGGCCACGTCAACAGCGGTATCAGCGACGTCGACGAGTTCGCATCGTTGACCGCCAAGGCCGCCTCCGACGGCATCGTGACCTCGACGCTCGGTTACGGACGCGGCTACGACGAGACGCTGCTCGCAGCAATTGCGCGCTCTGGCAACGGGAACCACGTGTTTGCCGACGACCCGGATGCCGCAGGTGCGGCGATCGGCGGCGAGGTCGACGGGTTGCTGTCGAAGGCCGTTCAGGCGGTGACACTGACCGTGCGGTTCGTCCCGCAGGTGCAGGTGAGCCTGTACAACGATCTTCCCGCACATCAGACCGCGGACGGCGAGGTGACGATCGAACTAGGCGACCTGTACGGCTCCGAAGCGCGAAAGCTGCTGCTGAAGTTGGCCGTTGACGGGATGTCGGGGTTGGGTGTCGCGCAGATCGCGGAGCTCGAGCTGCGCTACGTCGAGTCGGCGACGCTGACTGAGCACACGGTGACTCTGCCGGTGACGGTGAACGTGGTGCCGGGCGACGAAGCAGAGGGTCGAGTCGCCGACCCCCGCGTGCAGTCGGAGAAGCTCTACCAGGAGGGGCAGGCCGCCAAGCTGCGCGCGTCGGAAGCGTACGAGCGTGGCGATCTGGATGCCGGCAGCTCGTACCTGGAAGCGTCGCGGGACAGTTTGATCTCCTCGGCAATGCTCGCCGCACCTGCCGAGCGAAGCGCGATCGACGACGAGCTGTCGCTGATCGAGGAGCTCGGGACCGTTGGCGCCACAGGTGACGCGGGCTACGTCTCGAAGATGACGCGGGACTCGTACCATCTCGGAAACCGGAAGCGCGGTCGGCGGTAGGGATCGCGCTGGTCGAGCTTGTCGAGACGGTGAGGATGGGAGTGCGGCTTGATCGAGTGTTCTGACTTTTGTCGAGACTGACCCCGGTTGGGTGTCTTGAAGTGGACCTGTCGATCCCGGTCGGGTCGTGGACACACCCTTGGTTCGACTGATGGAGCCGGGTGAGGCAGTGACTTCATAGGAACCTGTCGGCAGCGGTTATGGCCGACTCTTCACCGTCCTGTCCGCCTCACCCGGCGATGTCATCCCCGTGCCGTAGGACACGACTCAAGGAGACATAACCGCGATGACCAGCATGACCGTTACCCCGCCGCCGCTGCAACCGATGTACGGCGGAGTCGACACCCATAAAGACACCCACCACGCCGCGGTCGTCGATACCGATGGCCACCGCATCGCTGACCGCGAGTTCGCAACCGGCCAGCACGGTGATGATCAGATGTGTGCCTGGCTGACGCAATGGCCGATCGAGGCGATCGCCGTCGAGCAAACCGGCACCTACGGTGCCGGCCTGACACGTTCGCTGCACGCTGAGGGCTACCGCGTCAAAGAACTCAACCACCCCGATCCCACGGTGCGCGCGTGCGCAGGCAAATCCGATCCCATCGATGCCTACAGCGCAGCGCAGGCAGCCCGCACCGGGCGAGCCTCCATCACCCCGAAAGACCGGACCGGGATCATCGAGTCCATCCGAATGATCAAGGCCGCCAGAGCATCCGCGATCAAAGCACGCACCGCCGCGGTCAACCAGATCCGCGACTTCACGATCATCGCACCCCAGATCCGCGACAAGCTCACCGGCATGACCACCACCGGCATGATGGCCGTCATCATCACCTGGCGACCCCACCGCGACCACCTCGACGACCCCGTCCAAGCCGCCAAACTCGTGCTCCGTCAGGTCGCGATCCGAGTCCGTGAACTCGACGCCGAAATCACCGCCTACACCCGCCACCTCGACACGTTGACCGCCCAGATCGCGCCACGGCTGCGTGCACTGCCACAAGTGGGCACCCTCAGCGCTGCGCAACTGTTGATCACCGTCGGTCAATGCCCCACCCGAATCAAGACCGACGCCCAGTTCGCGCGGCTGTGTGGGATCGCCCCGATCCCGGCATCCTCGGGTAAAACCCACCGCACCCGCCTGCACCGTGGCGGCGACCGTCAAGCCAACTGCGCGATCCACCTCGTCACCATCGGCCGGCTCAACCGACACGAGAAAACCATCGCCTACCGCGACCGCCGAACAGCCGAAAACCTCTCCACCAAAGACATCATCCGCGCCGTGAAACGCTACGTCGCCCGCGAACTGTTCTACGCCCTCAAAGCAGACCTCACCGCCTGGGACACCAACCAAAACAACCACGCCCACACCACTTGACGGACTATAGGAACGTCCACCCCCGGCAGTTGAGCCGAGCCGCCGCTGGTCGAGCTTGTCGAGACCCCCGGTGGTTAGCCGCCCCCCGCTGGTCGAGCCTGTCGAGACCCGCCGGTGGTTGAGCCGACCGCGAGGCGCCAGCCGAGCCGTCGTGTCGAAACCACCCACCCAACCCGAAAGGCCTACCCACCAATGCAACTCACCCCCGCGCAAGCTGACCGCGCCTCTGCGGTCGTCCTCGGCACCGGCATCGGCGACGCGCTCGGAGTTCCCTACGAATTCCAACCCCGACTCGGCTCAGAAGAAGTCCCAGTCATGAAAGGCGGAGGCCTCGGCAATTACGAACCCGGCGAATGGAGCGACGACACCTCGATGGCGATTGTGATCGCCGAGGCTGTTGCCGACGGGCACGACCTCACGTCCGAGGAGGGCCTCGACGCCGTTGCCCGCGGATTCATGCGCTGGTACACCGACTTCGACGGCAACCCGCCCGACATCGGCAACCAGACGCGGGCTGTACTCAGCGCAACACATCGTCGTCTGAAGTCAGATCTGACCGCGACAGTCGGCTCTGTGATGCTCGCGGAGTCCCAGTCCTTCGCCGCTGCCAACCCTCGCTCAGCCGGCAACGGCGCGCTGATGCGGACTGGACCGGTCGCGCTGGCTCACCTCGATGATCGCGAGACGCTCGCCGACGCCGCAAGGGCCGTCGCCTCGCTCACCCATGCTGACGAACTCGCCGGAGACTCGTGCGTTCTGTGGAGCGAAGCAATCCGTCTCGCGATCGTCGACGGCAAACTCGACGTCTACGCCGGACTCGACCTCATCCCCGATTCGCGGCGGTCCCAGTGGCGCTCCTGGCTCGCTGACGCCACGACCCAGAGTCCGGCGCGCTTCACTCCCAACGGCTTCACGGTCACAGCGTTGCAGGCAGCCGCCTCATCCATCCTGCACACGCCAGCCGACGACGGCCAGACGCATGTCAGGGAAAGTCTCTACACCGCGATCCGAATCGGGGATGACACCGATACGGTCGCGGCCATCGCCGGCGGACTGCTGGGCGCGCGCTGTGGGCGGGACGGGTTCGCCGAAGAATGGGTCAGTGCTGTGCACGGGTGGCCAGCGAGTGGTGGCCTGTCGACGACCGCTGCGGTTCTCACGCATCTCTCCCGCCCCACTGAGCGGCGGAGCACTCTCTAGGCGCCCCTCCTCGAACGTTCCTTCACTTCGTCGACGAGCGCCGTCCACTGGGAGGCGCTGATTAATTCGACCGACTCGGCTTTTGGGTTGGCTGCACGACGGATTCCTTCCGAGATTGCCTTTGGGATCGGATCGTCGTACGCCGTTGGCACCTGGGTCGCACTTGCTACGAGTTGGGAATCGAATCTATAGCGGTAATAGAGCGCCGACTGCTCTTTTTCATCCGGCCAGAAGTAACTGGATTCGATCCTCACGGGAGCCAGTACGCGGAACAAATACAGGCCAACCGCACTGGTAACCCATTCTTCGGGCTGGCACCGCGGACCGCGGCGTAAACCGCTTGCACACGCACCAATCACGTGCCAGTCGAAGGAAATTCCTTTCTTCCACCCGTACGGCTCACGGCGCAAACCCCATCGACCGTGCTTGATACCAAACCGAAGATTCTGCTGTACACCGGGCGCGACTCCCGAGTATGTCGTCAGTACTGACGGCATGTTCACCGCCCCACTAACTTTTGTAGCAACTCCTGCGTCTCCGGGTCCGTCGAGTAGATCCTCATACCCCGCATACCGCGTGTCAGGAGCACCTTGTAGGTATTCCGAATCGCCTTGTCGAAAGCAGCGTGGTCGGCCTTCTTCACCTGGTTGTCGAAGTTGTACTCTGGCCGCGCAACCCAGTGGTCCTCGCGCCACACCAGGTCGGGACCGAAAATGACTGCGCCATAATCATATTCAAATCCCTGCGCGGTATATACGCACCCAACCTGTCCGAAGCCTGCTGGATCGGTGGCCCAGAGCTCTCGGCCGGGGGCGTCACCGTGCCGCGTCGATTTGGGATTGTTCCATGGTCGCTTCCAGTCGCCGATCACGATGTCAGTCGCTAGCGGCTGACCGGTCTCGGGGTTACTCCATCGCCAGCAGTACCCTGCGACGATTCGGGCCGAATAGCCTTCATCGAGCATCCGCTCAAGCTTGTCCTCGACCGCTGACGGCGTCTCGTCGACGCTGACTTCAAAGGCCTCGTCGCCCTCCCACTCGATCGGGCCTCCCGGCTCGAGGTCGAGGAGCCTTCGAACCCAGTGGTCGTAGGCGCTGCTGCCGCCACACCGGAACTGACCGTCGAGCGAGATGAGTTTGAACTCGCACCCCAGCTTTTCGGCAGCGTCCCGAATCTCTTCGACGCTGCCGCGCTCACTTGGCTTGACTACCTGGTTCTCGTCCAGCAGAAATACCGGCGTCCGCGCCGCGTCGATCAGCTCCTCGACCTGCGGCCGTCCAGTTCGGTTGATGGCGCGAGTAAACCGATTCGTGGACGTCTCGCGAATACGATGCGCCTCATCACAAACCTCCAAGTCGTTGGGCTCGGAGTTGATGAAGTTGTTGTAGTAGGTGAAGAGCTTCTGCACGCGCGGCGCTCTCGCGCCCGCAACCTTGCGCAGCGTCTTGGTGAACGCCGAAGACCCCGTTGCATGCACGGCCGTACGCCCCTGCCGATAGAGCTCACCGAGCAGGCTGAGTGCGATCACCGACTTGCCCGACCCCGGCCCACCGACGATCACGACGACACGCTTGGTATTCGACTTCGTGGCGTCCTGCACTGCCCGCAGCACCTCGGAGTAAGCGACCTGCTGCTCGTCGAGGAGCACGAACTGCTCACGTCGTTGAACCTCGTCAGCGGCGAGCGTCATCAGCTGCTTACTCGGACGCACCGCCGAGCTCAGTAGCTGGTCCGCTGCATCCGCACCAGACCGCGGGCTCAACCGAGATCGGAGGAAGTCGACGAACTCACCTCGACGCTGCGCGGTAAACATCCGACCCGTCGTCGACTGCTGGCGACTCCACAGGGTGCTGATGTCAGTGTCTGTTGCGTTGTGCAGGTACGCCACGCCAGCCAGCTGCTCAGTGCTCCCGCCCAGGCTCGCGATGAAGTCGGCGAGGTGCGTGCAGTACTTCTCGACCTGGTCGACCGGGTGCAGCCGCTCACCGACGCCATCGAGGTAGACCACATCGTCGGTACCGTCGACCATCGAGGCCTTCGTCCACTGCTTGAGCTCAACGACCACATACGACGGTTCGCCCGTCTTCGGGTTGTGCCCGCACACCACAACATCTGCACGCTTACTGGTCAGCGGGAGTCGATACTCGATGAGCATTTCGGCGTCGTCGAGGCCAGCGTCTTCGAGATCGCTGACGAGCACGCCCAGGCTGCGCTCCCAAGAGCGCACCTCAGCCTTCGACGGGTGGTAACCGAACTCGTAGAAGAACTGTTCAGTCAAGGCGGATACGAGCTTGTCGGCGGTGATCTGGCTGCGCACGCCAGACACCGAACCCCGATACAGCGACACTGCGGCTCCAGGAAGACACGACGGACTTCCCGCCCGGGTTGGAGCCTTGTCTCAGTGACGCGTCTGTCGGGCCGTGGCGGATGACGTATCGAAGACTATCGCTTCCGCCTGACATTCCGCGGGCACAACACCCGATCACGGATTCTCGTCAGACTGTTGTGATCTACTCCCCTCGTGATCGATCCTCTGTTCCCAGGCATCTACGAGTCCGTCCTCACTTCGCGACTGCAGCAGCAGCTCGCGGAGTCCGAACTCGACGCCGAGTTTGAGCACATCACTGAAGACGACGAGCCGCACATATACGCTCGCCACATCGCTGCCGTCGTCGAGCGGCATCTACGGTCCGTCAACAAGTCCGAACGCCGCGATGCCGCCAACGCGATCATCAACCGACTCATCGATGGGGAGATCGACAACGTCGCACGCAGCGAGATGCTGGGGTCTCTGCATCCCGCTGGTAGGCCGGCACCCGTCCGACCGGCCACCCCTCTATCCGACGTCGCGCTGCTGACCAATACCCGCGACGAGCCGAACATGGCTAGCGAGATCGCGCGCGAACTCAGTAGCGCGGACCGCGTCGACTTGCTCTGCGCTTTCATCCGCTTCGCCGGCATTGCAGTAATCGGGCGCGAACTGCGCACACTGCGTGAGCGCGGCGTTCAACTGAGAGTCATCAGCACAACCTACCGTGGCGCCACTGAGCGCCGAGCCATCGATGACCTGGTCAACAAGTACGGAGCGGACGTTCGGATTCGCTACGAGACGGCATCGACCCGACTCCACGCCAAAGCCTGGTTGTTTCGACGTAATTCCGGCTTCGATACGGGATACGTTGGCAGCTCGAACTTGTCGCGGTCAGCCATGGTCGACGGACTCGAGTGGAACGTGCGAATCTCGAACGTCAGCACTCCCGCACTGACGCGCAAGTTCGAAGCCACCTTCGATACCTACTGGAACGACCCTGCCTTTAAGGCCTACGACCCAGCCACGGACGCGGAGCGTTTAGACACTGCCCTCGCCGAGGCTGGTGGATCCGGGTCTGGTCGAGAAACGATCACCGTCTCCGGACTGGACGTGAAACCCTATCCACATCAGGAGCGAATCCTCGAAGCGTTGGAAGTCGCACGCGTAGTTCACGACCAGCACCGCAACCTCGTCGTGGCAGCGACAGGTACGGGCAAGACCGTCGTCGCAGCTCTTGACTACCTACGACTCTGCGCCGACGAACACTCGGACCCGACTCTTCTGTTCGTAGCCCATCGGAAGGAGATTCTGGAGCAATCGCTGCGCAAGTACCGGGAAGTGTTGGGCGACGGAAGCTTTGGTGAGCTATTCGTCGACGGTCGACGCCCATCAAAGTGGAGGCACGTGTTCGCGAGCATTCAGTCGCTGAGTGGCCCCGGCGGCCAGGATATACACCCAGGTGATTTCGACGTCGTGGTCATCGACGAATTTCACCATGCCGCTGCAAGCACCTACACCAACCTACTCTCCCGCGTCGAACCTCGAGAGCTGCTTGGACTTACAGCAACTCCCGAGCGCTCCGACTCTCTCGACATTCTGCACTGGTTCGGCGGCCGCGCTACGTATGAACTCCGACTGTGGGATGCATTGGAGCAGGATCTGCTGTGCCCGTTTCACTATTTCGGTATAACTGATAACACCGATCTCCGCGGCATCACCTGGTCACGTGGCGACTACAATCAAAGCGACCTCGAGAATGTCTACACCGGAAACGATGCGCGCACGCGCCTGATATTGAACGCTGTCCGCGAACGCGTCGTCTCGCCGAGAACAATGCGCGCCCTCGGATTCTGCGTCTCGATCGCTCACGCCGAGTACATGGCGCGCGAATTCACTCGACAGGGGGTGCCATCAGTCGCCCTGTCTGCGAGAACTAGCTCTCCCGAACGTGCTGATGCTTTCCGGCGACTTCGGCATGGCGAAGTCGCTTGCCTGTTCGCGGTCGACATCTTCAACGAGGGACTCGACATCCCGGATGTAGATACGTTGCTGATGTTGCGACCGACGCAAAGTGCGACTGTATTCCTGCAACAGTTGGGTCGTGGGCTACGGCGTAGCAAGGGAAAAGCAGTTCTTACAGTGCTCGACTTCATCGGGCACCAACGCACGGAGTTCAATTTTTCACCACGCTTTACCGCGCTCACCGGTGCACGCGGGCAGCGGCTAGTCGACGAAATCGCAGATGAATTTCCCTTTTTACCTGGCGCGAGCCGGCTCGTGCTCGATCAGCAGGCACAAGAGATCATCCTCGATTCGGTCAAACATGCTCTGCCAAAAAATCGGCGAAGCGCATTGGTCGAATCCGTCCGGCAGGTGAAAACCTCAGTGCTTGGCGACTACCTCCAGGCGACGGGCGGCGAACTCTCTGACATCTACTCAGGCAGCGGGACCCGCGCATGGACGCCGCTCCTTCGCGATGCTGGCCTGCTCGACCCGACGGCCGCCTCGAGTGAGGAACCACTACTTCGACGAGTTCGCGCGCTTGCGCATGTCGACGACCCAGAGCGGGCAGACATCTACAGACAGCTCGCATCACCCGAGGGTCCTCGGTATGAGGAACTCTCCGCAAGGGGGCAGGCATACGCGCGCATGCTTTTCATGACTCTATGGCCGGACCACGGTGGATTCTCGAGCTACGACGCCGGCTTCGCATTCCTGCGAGAACACCCGGCTGTCGGCTCCGAGGTCAGGCAGGTCCTTGACGTGTCTGTCGCAACTATTCACCACGTGCCCCGAGCGATCGAGGGCCAGCACGACGACATGCCGCTTCTCACCCACGCGCAGTACCGGCGCGAAGAGGCCCTAGCGGCGATCGGATTCGCCAGCATCAAGCGCAAAGCACGCGGTCAAGCAGGTGGAGTCACTTGGAGCGACGGAACCGCAGCACTTTTCGTCAATCTCCACAAAGACGAACGCGAGTTCAGTCCGACCACGATGTACCGCGACTACCCGATCTCGCTTACCGAATTCCATTGGGAGTCGCCCAACAACACCGCCCTCAACTCGGATATGGGCCGACGATTCGTGGAGCAGCGCACGAACGGTTGCAAGATCTTGCTGTTCGTTCGCGACCGCCCCGAAGGCGACTTCGGCGCGTCCCCGTTCATCTTCTTGGGTCCGATCGACTACGTCAGTCACCAAGGCGAACGACCCATCGCGATCACGTGGAAGCTCCGACGGCCGATGCCGATCGACGTTTTCGAAAGCGGGTCGGTGGTGGCGAGTTGATTTAGCAAGCAAAGATCCCAACCGGAAGGTGCGTCACTGCAATTCCCACTCTCTCGCGAGCACACCGACCAACTCAATCTGCCTAGCCGCGAGCGTCTTCGGATTCCACTTTGGCTGACTAAGAACCTGTGTCGTCACTGCGAACGAAGCGACTCCACCCTTCGCAGTGAAGTACAGAGTCCTCTTTTTTTCGAATTCGTAATTTTGCGCTTGGGAGTTCTTGGCGCGAGATAACAGAACGAGATTTGCCAGCTTGTGGGTCCAGTCATCCCGCTCAGCATCACTGAAATCCTTTACCCACTGAGACTTTCGTTGCGGGTTCTGCGGTAACACATGCTCGACAGTAATAATTCTTTGGTCGTACACGACACCGGAAGTACCAGCTAACGCCTCGTCTAGTCGAAGGAGGATGTACTTGCGCCCTTGGGAGTGAAGATAGACGTTCGAGTTCAGCGCCTGCAACGTGTCCCCGATCTCGCCAGGTTGCAGCGCGAAAGCTGGAGACGCTAGGCCAAGCGCCTTGTCGTCGAGCTGCTCAAGGAGTTCCGCATAGCGCGTCACTCGTGGAGTTGCGTAGACGCGCCTGATCATCATCGAAGCTGCTAGGCGTTCAAGTTTCTTCAGAAATTCCACTAGAAAGACAGGGTCGTCCCACTTGTTCTTCAAGGCCCAGAGCGCAGGAGGCTTCCAGTCATTGTTTCCAATGCCATTCAATCGTCGCAGCCACAGATTAACTTCTTCGGCGTTTGATGATGACTCGTAGTTCATTTTCTGAATACTCGAATAGGCCGACGAATAGGGAACAACCACTTCGTCAACAAACTCCGCGCCACGGTCCTGCTTCAAATAGTCATTGAGAACTTGTTTCGGAAACTCTCGCAGCAGACTTTCGCGTGCACGCTCCTTCGAGTAGATCATTCTGATGTGCAGAAACAGATCCCCGAAGTCGTCGTGTCCAAGCCTAGTCTGTGCATAGTCCCACCGGTCGGCGTACGTTTCCTCCATTTCGGTTCCACTCAAAGAACCAATTACATCTGCTTTGAAAATGTCAGCCGCCGACAAATCCAACCCTCGCGCATTCATCACACGGAAGATGCGATACGCGCTATCCCTATCCGGCGTTGAAACCGCGACCATAGAAGCGTTCGTACTAAGAAACTTGACAAGCGCTAACCGATTGTCGACATTCCAGCGCTTAACGAGCTCGTTACGTAAAGCGCTCGCATTATCCCGAACGTTGCGCACCGAATCTCGGTTTACGTGATTATCGTTGAGTTCCACGAGTTCATTCGTACCACCCGGCTTGTGCACGTAATTCGCGAAAAACTCAGCGTCTCGTTCGCGCGGGAGAAGGCGTGGGCTTGCCTCCAAGCCTCGCAATACATCTCCAGGCTCTGAAAGCAGCTTGTCGAGCGCGAGTTTGACTGCATCATCAGTAGCCATGTCTCGCAACACTGCAAACAAGATGCTGAGCGTCGTAAGCCGCTGCTGACCGTCGATCACGTCAGCGAGTTGGTCGTCGTCCTTTATGAGAACGATCGAACCGAGGAAGTACGGCTCATCAGTTCCTCTATCCAACGCCTCACCGAGATCGTCCAGGAGCTGAAGCGCATGCTCCTTCTTCCACGAGTAGGGGCGCTGATAGTTAGGGATCCGGAACTTAAAATCACTGCTGAATACTTTGTGCAGCCGCAGCTCATCCGCCGTCAACTTCGCCGAATTTGCCAATCGTTTCCCCTTGCCACGTTTGTTGTGTAATTATCGCGCCCCGCATGGCGCTGCAGTTGCGAAATCGAACTTGCAATCTATGGTAGAGGATGTTTCCATTCTTGGACGCATCGATTGCTCAACTCATCCACAGAACCGAGTCGGGTCATTCACTGTGCGTGCCTGGCTGAATCAGAGCGAAAACGTCACGCTTTCGGCCTCGGATGGCCGCCATACCCTCACTTATACAACAACCGACGGTAAGATCAGGACGTGCCGTCAGATCTGCCATGCAGCGGGTGCCGGCGCTTCAGTACGAATCCGTCGTCTGTCCGCCGACCGTTCCCGTCGATCTACTGACCCGGGGCGCAGCGTGAGCGTTACCGGGGACCGTACTCCGCAGCCGTCGTACCGACCATCGCCAAACGCTCCCCTTCGCTTCCCGACGATGTCGCCACACTGGCCTCTGAGGCCACACTGACCCTGACCCGCTTCGACGCCGAGCTCGGACATGACATCGCTCCGTTTGCGTCGATTCTGCTGCGTTCGGAGTCGGCGGCATCGTCTCAGATAGAGAACCTCTCGTCTGGCGCCAAGCAGATCGCGCTTGCGGAGTTGGGCAGCCGCGACAAGCGCAACGCATCGGCCATCGTCGCGAATGTCGCTGCGATGTCTGCAGCCGTTGACCTCGCGGATCACCTTGATTCTGCAGCCATTCTCTCTATGCATCGTGCCCTGATGGAATCCCAGGTCCCGACGATTGCGGGACGCTGGCGCACGGATCAGGTCTGGATTGGCGGCAGCAGCATCGGCCCGCATGACGCAGATTTCGTGGCGCCTGTCGCCGCGAAGGTACCCGGGCTGATCGATGATCTGATCAGTTTCACCCACCGCACCGACTTACCTCCGCTGATCGTCACGGCCATAGCCCACGCGCAATTCGAGACCATCCATCCCTTCCCGGAAGGCAATGGGCGAACCGGGCGCGCCCTACTGCAGTCGATGCTGCGGCACCATGGCGTCACCCGCAACGTCACGATCCCCGTATCTGCCGGATTGCTGTCGGACACTGCGGGCTACTTCTCATCGCTCGACGCCTACCGCAACGGAGATGTATCGCCGATCGTCGAAAGGATCTCCCACGCAGCGATTCTCGCAGTAGACAACGGCAGTCAGCTGGTCGCCGAGCTACATCGGATCCGCGCCGGCTGGGACTCCCGTCTTCGCGCACGACGCGGCTCCGCGGCGCAGCGCCTCCTCGACGTTCTGCCGCGTCGTCCCGTCATCGACAACAAAGAGGTCGCCGCACAACTCGGAATCTCCGCTGACAACGCAGGCCGCGCTATTAGACCGCTAGTCGACGCCGAAATACTCCAGGAGTTCACTGGCTTCAACAGAAACCGAATGTGGCAGGCCGTCGAGGTGACCGCAGCACTCGACGCCTTCGCCGACCGAGCTGTGCGTCGCGCGCGATAGTCCGCCAGCTCTCAGCCGGTTCAGTCAACAAGCCCCTTCTCGACGAGATCTCCCCCACCTCTACGCCCGCCTGTCCGATTCTGCATAATCGACACAGTGACCGGAGTCACTCCACTGCCCTGAACCCAGGACCACCACACCGAGCCACGCGAGCCACAGGAGCACCCATGCAGAGCACCATGCAAGACGCACCGCTGCAGATTGCGCAGATCCTGCGCCACGGCAGCACGGTCCACGGCGACGCCGAGGTCGTGACCTGGACCGGAGACGGCTCGCGGCGTCGAAGCTACGCCGGCGTCGGGCGACGCTGCGCACAGTTGGCACACGCCCTGCGCGGACTCGGCGTCGACGGTGACCAGCGCGTTGCGACCTTCATGTGGAACAACGCCGAGCACCTCGAGGCCTACCTCGCCGTGCCCGCGATGGGTGCGGTCCTGCACACCCTCAACATCCGACTCTTCCCCGAGCAGCTGATCCACGTGGCCAACCACGCCGAGGATCAGGTCATCATCGTCGACCCCTCACTGCTGCCGCTGCTCAACCCGCAACTGCCACAGCTGACCACCGTCAAGCACGTCATCGTGACGGGCGACTCCACCGACGGCGTCGACGCTCCCGACGGCGTCCAGGTGCACTCATACGAGGCGCTCATCGCCGAGCAGTCCGTCGACTTCGAGTGGCCCGAGGTCGACGAGCGTTCGGCCGCCGCGATGTGTTACACCTCCGGCACCACCGGCGACCCGAAAGGTGTTGCCTACAGCCATCGTTCGATCTACCTGCACTCCATGCAGGTCTGCATGACGGATGGCCCTGCGCTCAAGCAGGGTGACCGCGCGCTCGCCGTCGTGCCGCAGTTTCACGCGATGTCGTGGGGTCTGCCGTACGCGGCGTTCATGATCGGGGCGTCGCTCATCATGCCCGACCGCTTCCTGCAGCCCGAACCGCTGGCCGCACTCATCGCTGCGGAGCAACCCACCACCGCGGCGGCTGTCCCGACCATCTGGCTCGGCCTGCACCAGTACCTCACGCAGCACCCGCAGGACATCTCCTCACTGCGCGACGTGCTCATCGGCGGATCGGCTGTACCGCCATCGTTGATGCACACCTTCGAGGATGAACACAACGTCGAGGTACTCCACGCCTGGGGCATGACCGAGACCTCACCTCTCGGCTCCGTCGCCCGACCACCCGCGGGCACCGAAGGCGACGAGCGGTGGCACTACCGCTACACGCAGGGCCGGTTCCCGGCGTCGGTGGAAGCGCGACTCATCGGCGACAACGGCGAAACCCTCCCCCACGACGGAAAAACCGTCGGCGAACTCGAGGTCCGCGGCCCGTGGATCACCGGCGCCTACTACGGCGTCGACGCCGCCGACAAGTTCGACGACGGCTGGCTGCGCACCGGCGACGTCGGCTCGATCACCCCCGACGGCTACCTCACGCTGACTGACCGCACCAAGGACATCATCAAGTCCGGTGGCGAGTGGATCTCGTCGGTCGACCTCGAAAACGCTGTCATGGGACACCCCGACGTCCTCGAAGCCGCCGTCATCGGCGTGCCCGATCCCAAGTGGGACGAGCGGCCACTCGTCGCCGTCGTGCTGCGTGAGGATTCCGACGCGACGCCGGAAACGTTGCGAGAGTTCTTGTCCGACAAGGTCGCAAAGTGGCAGCTCCCCGAGAACTGGACCATCATTCCCGAGGTTCCCAAGACCAGCGTCGGCAAGTTCGACAAGAAGCGCCTGCGCTCGACGTTCCACGACGGAGGACTCGACGTCACCCGGTTGTAGGTGACGCAAGTCCTCAGTCGCGGAGACGAGCTACGAGAAGAACTCGACCGAGCCCCAACCCCCACGATTCGGCTTCGACTTCGGAGCCTTCTTCTTCGGCTTGGGTTGGGGCTTGGCCTGGGGTTTCGGCTGAGCTTGGGGAGCGGGCTGCGCCTGCGGGGCGGGCTTCGGCGCTGATCGCGACCCGGTCTCACACGCGACACCGTCGCCATCGCGATCAAGTGCCGAGCGGTATCCGTCCTGGCCGCGGTAGATCGGCGCGACGCCCGCGTCACGTGCCGCCTGGCAATTCTTGTAGTACGCCACCGGCGTAGGCGCAGGAGCCGCCGACGCAACCGGGGCAAACCCCACCAACCCTGCGGCGACGCCTCCGGCAACCAGCCCGGCGATGGCCGAGTACTTCTTGTTCATCTCTCACCCAATCTCTCGATTATCGATCAGTGACAGTACTGGACGCCGCCACCATCGTCGGCGGTCCCAGCGTCGGCCGAACAGACGAATCTTGCTGACGCACTGATCGATGTCGACTTCAGACGGGCAGTCCGACGCTCAGTCCTCGCCAAACGGAACCACGACGACCTTGCCCCGCAGCCGACCCGCCTCGGCCTCCTCGTGCACCTGGATCAACTCAGGTAGCGAAACCCGCTGCGCGATATTGACTTTGAGATCTCCGGTGTCGACCAGGCCCACCAGTTCGGTGAGCACCGCGGCGTCGCGGCGTCGAAAGAAGGACACGGACGCAGAGGAGTGACGCTGTGTCCCCCGATCGGACCAATCGATCCGGAATCGGACATGGCGTCGGTAGGCATGCGTACGTTTACCAGTATCTGACGTCGGGGGTCGTCACACACTATCCGTCGGAGGACTGATGAAGCACGTTCGCACACAGGGTCATCTCGCGCTCTGCGCACTTGTGGCCGCTGGAGTACTCGGCCTTACCGCATGCAGTGGTTCGAGCTCGGAACCAACAACGGCGACCACTACCACCACGACGGCAGAGGTGACCACGTCGCAACCCGCTGAGGTCACTGAAACAACAATGGCAACAACAACTCCGAAAGCTCCGGCGGCGGCACCGGCGACCACCGAACCCAAGGCAGCTGCCATGCCTAACGTCGTCTGCATGAACCTCCAGGAAGCACAGAACACCATCCAGGAAGCCGGCGTCTTCTACTCACGCAGCAAGGACGCGACGGGTCAGGGCCGCAGGCAGGTTGTCGACAGCAATTGGATCGTCGTCGCGCAGACTCCATCCGCGGGCGCGCCTGTCACAGAGGGAGAGGCCGTATTGTCCGCGGTCAAGATCGGTGAACCCAGCCCCTGCTGATCACACCGACTCACCCCGCACACCCCCGCCCGTCCACGGGAAGCGCGGTCTGCACGCCGTAGGCGATGCCCTGCGCGTACCTGGCGAGCCAACTCGATGGCAGGGGCGTCGACCCGCCCGCGCTGTCGAGTCCGAACTCGTTGTAGACCCAGGGCACGCGGTCGGACATCAGCGCGATCATCGGGATGTTGCCGGTCCATAGCGGTGCGCGACCACCAAAGTCATTGTTGGTCACCATGACTGGTAGTCCCTCGGCTCGGGTTCGAGCGTCTGCTATCGCCTGGCCGTAGCGCTGACTGGCAGCGGCAGTCGCCCCGCTGCGATATGTGATGCGCAGCGTCGTGCCATCGGCCGCGGTACCTTCGCGATACAGGCCGACGCGCTGCACGAACACCGCGTTGGCACCCGGGCTAGTATGGATACTGATCGCGACACGCGCGTGCGCCGCCACCGCACGGCCCACCCGCTGCCGATACGTGACACTCTCTGTCACAGAGGTTTTCAGCATGACAACGCGATACCCGCTCCGTTGCAAGCGTTCTCGTACCCGAGTCGCGACCGCGAATACGTCCGCATCCTCTGCGCCGTTGGGATAGTCGATCTGCGATGCGCCGGTCACCGGGTCGAAGCCGTCGATACGCACCGGGTTGTGTCCGGGGTCGAGCGCGACCACGACCTGAGGACACGTCGCCTTCGACGACGCCGCCGCGGTCGTCAACACCGCTGTCGTCAACGCCGCTGAGGAGCGGTCCGGAGCAGCACTCTGCGTCGCGCAACCACCGAGGCAGCACGCGAGAACCACGACCCCCACCCGCCTCAGAGCCCTCCGCGCTTGTTCTCGCATCATCCGATGATCGCAGACTGAACGCTGCATCGACCTCACCTCACTACACTCGACCCCGTGCCCACGGACCCCTTGACGCTCGGCCAGCAGCTGGTCGCGGTGCTCGAGGGTGGGCGGCGGACATCCACGTACAAGCTCGCCGTGATGGTCGCGCTCCTCGACCTCGCCGTCGAATCCGTCCCCGATGATCCCGCCGCGGAAGTCCCGATCGACCTCGACGAGCTGACCGACCGCGTCATGGCTCAGTACTGGACCCAACTACGCCCGCTCAGCGAGAAAGGCCATGTGGTCCTGCGGCAGTCGCGGGACGGACGTGGCGTGGTCTTCGCTGCACTTGCCGACCTACGCGAACAGTGCAGCACCCCGAGCCTGCGCGAAATGCCCATCGAGAGCGCGAAACTTGCTGCGCCTGCGGCCTATTCGAAAACGCACGAAGCGGTCAAGAAGAACCTCGTGCGCTACCCCCTCCACCTCCTCCAACAAGTCGGCACCGGCCCACACGAGTGTTTCCTCTACGACGACTCGTGGATGGGCACCGATTCGACGCGAGTCATGGCCGAGCACGGCAACCGACTCGTTCTCTTCGGCGGCGTGTGCCACACCCTCGCACGGCTGGCACCGCTGGTGAAACCGGCCTTCCAGCTCGCCTGGGTCGACGACGTGCGGCACATGAACCGCGACATCCTCGACGACGGCCCCGACATCGCCGACCACCTCTTCGGCACCGAACGCGTCTCGCTCACCCGCCCCGCGGGCATCCTCTCCGAACACTTCGGCAACGATTGCTTCTACTGCAACGCCCGACTCCGCACCGGCCGCCACGTCGACCACGTCCTTCCGTGGTCGCGAGTCCCGATCGACGGGCTCGCGAACCTCGTCCTTGCGTGCCAGCCGTGCAACACAAGCAAATCCGACGTCTTGCCGGCGCCGACGTACGTCAGCCGTGCACTCGACCGGGGGCAAGACGTCATCGACGCCCTCGCCGACGAGATCCGGTGGCCGAGTCAGTACAGCAGGGTGAAATCTGCGTCGCGCGGCCTGTACTCCACACAACCCGACACGACGCCGATCTGGCTGGGCGCCAGACACATTCAGCCACTCAAACGTGTTGACTTCGGGCGGTGGGACGTCGAACTGTAGCGGCGCCTGAACGCTACCCGAGCATCTCCCTGATGTCGTCGGAAGAGAGTGCGGTGCCGAACAATTCACCGGCGTCGATGGCTGCGTCGAACAGCGCGCGCTTGCGGTCCTGGAGTCCCACGACCCGCTCTTCGATCGTGTTCGCCGAGACCAGCCTGCAGACGGTGACCGGACGTTGCTGGCCGATCCGATGGGCACGGTCGACGGCCTGCGCCTCGGCTGCGGGATTCCACCACGGATCGCAGACGAAGCAGTAGTCGGCCTCGGTGAGGTTGAGGCCGAATCCGCCTGCCTTCAAACTGATCAGGAAGATCTGCGTTGCCCCACTGGTGAATTGGTCGACGGCCTGCGCTCGCGCATTCGCTGTCATCGACCCGTCGAGATAGCTGTACGCCAGCTCGGCGTCGTCGAGATGCGCCCGGATGATGTCGAGGAATCCGGTGAACTGACTGAACACCAGTGCGCTGTGTCCTTCGGCGACGAGCTCGGGCAACGCTTCCATCAGGTACTCGACCTTCGCCGATGCCACGCCACTATGTGTGCCGTCGACGAGACCCGCGTGTAGGCTCAGTTGCCTCAGCAGGCTCAGCGACCGGAAGACCTGGAACCGGTTCTTCTCCCAATCACCGAGCAGCCCAAGCACTTTCTGTCGTTCACGGGTCAGGCGGGTGTCGTAGATGCGGCGGTGGCGGGAGTTCAACTCGAGTGCGAGCACCTGCTCCTGCTTGGCCGGAAGGTCCAGTGCTACTTGCTCTTTCTTACGTCGCAACATGATTGGCTTGATCCGGCGTCGTAATGTTTCCATCCGCTCCGGATGTGCCCCGGATTCGATGGGCTTGCGGAAGTACTCGGTGAACGCGGTCGGCGAGGGGAACAGGCCAGGCGCGGTCACCGACAGCAGCGCCCACAACTCCATCAGGTTGTTCTCCATCGGAGTTCCGGTGATAGCAATCTTCGACGGCGCTTCCAGTCGCCGGGCGGCCTGGTGAGTCTTGCCGGTGTGGTTCTTGATGAACTGCGCCTCGTCGAAAATGATTCCGTCCCAGCGCAATGCGTCGAGATCGTCGAAGAGAAGGCGCATCAACGTGTACGACGTGACAACGATGTTGGCTCCGGCGGCAGCGTCGGACACTGCGATTCCTGACTTGGCAGGTGTGGCGACAACCGAGGAGACCGTCAAGGACGGTGCGAATCGCCCGGCCTCTGCCACCCAGTTGGGCACGACGCTCGTCGGCGCGACTACCAGGTAGCGGGCCTGCGGTGTCGACTTCACCACGCGCGTGATCATCGCCAAGGTCTGGATTGTCTTTCCCAGACCCATGTCGTCGGCGAGGATTCCGCCGATGTTGTTGTCAGACAAGAACGCTAGCCAGTTGAGTCCGTCGCGCTGATAATCGCGCAGCTTTGCCTTGAGCGTCCGCGGACAGGCCACCCGCTTCGGTGGTGTCAGCGCGGCGAGCTTGGCCATCTGCGCGCGCCACTGCGCGATCTGTTTGTCGACGACGCCGAGCTCTAGTAGTTCCTCCCACAGCGTCGCATTCATGCTGCGGGCGCTGACTTTTCCGTTCTCGATCTCGCCCAGTGCGCGGGCTTCGGCGATCAGCTCGGCGAGCCGACGCAGTTCCGGGACATCGAGTGAAAAGTAGCTGCCGTCGTCGAGGATCAGATGCGTGGCACCAGAGCTCAATTCGGAGATGAGACGCGACGTGGGGACCTGGTGGTCGCCGACCGTGACCGTGACGCCGAGGCCGAACCAATCGTTGCCGGTCGAATCGTCGGCGGTGAAGGAGATCGAGGGTTCGTCGTCGAGCTGTCGGAAGTCCACGGCGATGCGGTTGTCGATCACGATGCGTTCATCGCCGGCAAGGTCGGGCAGGACCGTCGCGACGAGCAGCGCGGCGTCGACCGACGTGATCGGTACGGCCGTGGCGAGTGCCATCGCCGGGAGCATCTCGACCTGTTGCCCTGCGAGACTTGCTTGTTCAAATGCGTGCTGGAGGTCGCGCACGGTGCTCGAACGCTGGGTGGCCGCTGCAGTCCACGCCTTGGAGAACCACGAGGCGATGCACTCGACGACCTCCTGCATCGGCTCGCGAAGCGACTCCCACAGCTCGGACTCGGCGGAAACGTCTCGATACGGCGTCGCACCGACATTCTCGGCGACGTCGAAGACATGACGACGGTCGTTGACCTGATAACCGACGCTCCAGCCGTACCGGTAGTTTCCACCGCTGTCGGTCAGGGTCAGCACGGCGAAGGGCCCCGATACGTCGGGCGGGGTGAGGACACCGTCGGCCACGCGCACGGCACGACGCTGCTCGATGCGCGGTACCACCTCGACAGCGAACTCGTCGAGGTCTTCGTGCGGGATGAGCACCGGTGAGTTGTGGGCGAGGAGGTCGACCTCCGCCTTGACCAGTGGCGGGTCGAACCCGGCGAGCGACAGCACACGGTCGCCGACTAGCCACACTCCACTGGGCACGTCCCGACCGATGTAGCCGCGCAATCGATCACCGATCAGTTCACCGTCGATGGCGAGTCCGCATCGGAGCGCGGCTCCGTCGGGGTTCGCCTCGATGTCGTACCGCAACGACGCCGTCGTGAGCTCTACCTCGACGGCACCGGGAACAGCGTCGACGACCATCTCGACGCCTGCGTCGCGGACACTACGTAACGCGTCCCATACAACATGGTTGGCTGCGGCCATACTGAGCCAATCCGACGACGTGGCATAGCTGTGGCCGGTGATCGCTTGGTGCAGTGCGCGGATGGCACCCGCGTGAGTCGCCTTCAACGACGACGTGTTGTACCCGCTGATGACTTCGCGCCACGTCGCACCGGTCTTGATCCACCGCCCCTGCCGCCCCATGAGCATGGGCCGCAGTTGCAAAGACGGTCCTAGTGAGTACTTGGTGGGAGTCGCCTGACGGAAACTCAACGCCAACGGGACACCTGCGGGCTGGACTGGCGTCGAAGTCTCTACTGTCACGCCGGCAAGGAGGTTTCGCCACGACGGAGGCTGTGGTGGAGGTACGGCCCTGAGGTGACGCTGCGCGCGATCGCGTGTCAAGCTGCCCTGCCCACCCGGGGATGACGCGGTGAGCAGTACCGCGACCGCATGCTTGCAGTCGATGCCGACCGGGCAGGTGCAGTTACCGTGGCTGAACGCTGCCATCGTCGGCGGGCGCTCGGTGAAATGAACCCGGACCGCGTAGTGGCGACCACCACTGCCCTGACACGTACCCGCGAGAACCCGATCACCCTCGACCCAGTTGTAGCTTCGCACCATGGACTGGCGGGAGTAAGCCTCGCCGCGGGACATGGTTCCCTGGTCGAAGCGCCGCCGCAGGTCTTCCGTGGTTACGTGGAACGCGGGTGTCACAGTGCGAGACTAGCGTGATGCTGACTTCGAGCCTGTCGGACTCACCTGCAACACTGCGATGAGTAGCCACGCCAGTCAGGCGAACCGAGAGAGTGGATGCAATGCCGCATACGATCCCCGAGTCGCCCCGCTTCGCTTCGAGTGCCGAGGAGTCGGTCTGGCGGCTGCTGAATGAACAACTCCTCGACACCGACCTCCTCGTCGCGAACCAGCGCGTCACCGATCACGACAAAGACCACGAGATCGATCTCGTGGTGGCCATCGAGGGCGCGGGAATCGCCTGCCTCGAAGTCAAGGGTGGCGAGGTATGGCACGACGGCGAGTCGTGGTGGCAGGCGCGAACCGGCCGACCTCCGAAAGAGATCACTCCCGTCAAGCAGGCGTTGGAAGGCTGCTACGCGCTGCGTGAGTTCGTCGAATCCGATCCGCGATGGACACAGGGGCGTCGACGCTGGGATCACCTCGTGGTCTTCCCCCACACCGAAATCCCCTCCGACTTCGCGCTGCCGGAGTGCCCACGATGGAAGATCATTGACCGCACGCAGCTCGACCAGATCATGCCCCTCGTCCGAAGAGTGTTGTTGCAGAAGGGAACCGACGTACCATTCCTCGACGCTGCGGGTATCGACCAACTCGAGACGACGCTCGGCGGGCGGGGTCTCCCGCAGCGCGACGTCGTCGCGCGAGCGATCGAGAACGAGGACGTCGCCGACGCGCTCACCGCGAATCAAGCGGTCATTCTGCGCGCTATCGACCAACTATCGCGTGTCGAGATCCGCGGTGGTGCGGGCAGCGGCAAGACCTTCCTCGCACTCGAGCAGGCACGTCGCCTCACGCGTGCGGGGCAACGCGTAGCACTGGTCTGCTACTCCCACGGGCTGGCGTCGTACCTCACGCGCATCACGTCGGCGTGGAACCGTAAGGACCGCCCGGCCTATGTCGGCGAGTTCCACGACCTCGGCATGCAGTGGGGCGCCCCCGCCGGGCCCGACGAGTCTGTTCGTACCGAAGCGGCGTCGCAATTCTGGGAACATGAACTGCCACAACAGATGCACGACCTCGCCGAGACCCTCCCACCCGGCAAGCGATTCGACGCGATCATCGTCGACGAGGCACAGGATTTCGCCGACGAGTGGTGGCCGCCGTTGCTGGCAAGTCTGCGCGATCAGGACACCGGTGGCATCTACGTATTCAGCGACGAGGCGCAGCGCGTCTTCGACCGACAGGGTTCACCACCGGTTCCGCTCGTGCCGATCGTGCTCGATCACAACCTGCGCAACACACGCCAGATCGCGAGCGCATTCAGTTCGCTTGTCGGACAACGTATGCAACTGAAGGGCGGCGAAGGCCCCGACATCCGATTCGTCGCGTGCACCGCAGAGGAAGCCCTCGAGGCCGCGGACGACCAGATCGACGTCCTGCTCGACGAAGGCTGGCGTGCCGAAGATATCGCACTACTCACCACGGGCAGTCGCCACCCGGAACAGATCGAGCGGCAAGCCGAGGGCAACGCGTCGTACTGGGCGACGTTCTGGGACGACGAGCAGGTCTTCTACGGACACGTACTCGGCTTCAAGGGGCTGGAGCGTCGAGTAATTGTCCTCGCGCTCAACGAGTCCCAGGTGAGGAGCCGGTCGACGGAACGGTTGTATGTCGGGCTGTCGCGTGCACGCGAGCAACTCGTGGTGTGCGGCGATCCCGACTTCGTGCGGACAGTCGGCGGACCCGAGGTTGCGCGACGACTGGGCATCGACTGACTCGCCCGAATTGTCAGACCCTACGCATACGGTGTCACCAACACTCCCCACAGACAGGACACCCACTGTGCGTTCCACCCTCGCGGCGATCATCGCCACCATCATGTGTGCTCTCTTTTCGATCGCCGTGGTACCCGCGGCAGCGAGCGCAGCACCGCCCTCGAACGCGCGTTACATCTCCGGTGACGGCTGGGGCGGCTACGTCCAGATCACGGATATCAACCTGCGCGGCAGCACCTTCAGCTTCACGGCGACTATCGAAAGCACCCGGGGCGCCATTCCGGTCAACCCCTTCTATTTTGTCGCGAAGGCGTCCGACGGAACAACCTACGACGATCCCGACTTCAGCACCACCGACCTTCACTCGGGGTATCTGTCAGCGGGTCAACGTGTCAAGGGCACAGTTGCGTTCACAGTCAACGGCCCTCGACCGACCGCAATCCAGTACGAAGGAGTTCTCGGGGAAACGCTGGCCACATGGACCTTCACCTGGCGCGAGGCACCAAAGTCGAAGAAGCCCGCACCGCTGTTCGGGTCTGCGTCCTGGTCGCTATCGACCCGAGCACGGAAGCTGACCCTGTAACCCGAACCGCGCTCCGCCCGTTATGTCGCTAACAGCAACGCCGCTGACGATTGGAGCTGAAATGCCACTCACTCAAGAACAACTCGACGTCATCGCCGACCGAATCGCTGATCTGAATCCCCAGCAGCGCACCAGGCGATGGAGCAGCATCAGCCTCTGCATTCTCGACGCAGTGTGGAGTATCGGAGCACATTACGACAACGTGGTCACGCCCCTCGTCGTCAAGTTTGCCCGTTCGCAGGGCGTCTCCAGTGCCGTGGTTCCAGTCGACGAGCTACCCAAGGATGATCCGATACCAGCTTCGAGTCTCGCAAGATTCACCGACGACGCACTCTTGTCCCTGACTAATAGCCAGCTCACCTCGACTCGCGGAGGAGTGACAAAAGCACATGCCTCAATCGCCTACGCGCAAGTACTGGTTGATAGCGGCGTCGAATCGCTCTCGGACGCAATCGAGGCATTGGGGGATAAAGCACGTCTCGCGAGCATTGACGCCGAGCTAGCTCGCGTTCCGGGCGACGGACAGCATGGCATACGTCGCGGATATCTCTGGATGCTTGTTGGCGACGACAACCGAATCAAGCCGGACCGGATGATTCTTGGATGGTTTAGGAGCCTAGGAGTTCCGAGTGATCCTGCATCGGCAGAAGATTACATCCGAGCTGCCGCGCCAATTGTTTCTGCGCGACTGCAGCGTCCCGTCACGCCGTGGGAGATCGACCATGCGATCTGGAATTACGCTCGATCATCCTAGAACCATCTAGCCTAGGACGCGTGGCCGATACTGCAGCCGACCCGCGAAAGTGTCAACGCCGTGGGCTGGCTGAGCCGTCCAACACTCAGAGATCAACCGACGCGTTGGTGGCGACGTCGGGCTGTTCGCCTGACACGATCGCTTTGGCGTATTTGAGCAGCGCAACGGGTTTGGGGCTGTCCAGGGTCCAGTACTCGGCGGAGTCGGCGTGCACCTTCAACAGTGCGACGCCCGGGTCTTCGCGGCCCTTCTCGAACCAGGCCTCTGCGTGAGAGTTCCAGAGCTCGTCGATCAGCTTCTGTTCGTGGGTGACCGACGCTGTGCCGGCGATCGAGAGATAGTTGTCGTCGGCCTGCAGGCTCACATTGACGTGTGAGTCCTCGGCGACCTGGTCAGTTTTGGGCGAAGGGTCGACGGTGAAGAAGTACAGATCGCCGTCGAATTTTCTGTCCAGCACTGCTAGTGGACGGCTCAGCAATCGACCATCCGATTCGCTGGTCGTGACGAAGGCGACGCGACCCTTCGAGATCAGCTCGCCGATGTGCTCGAATTCGGTGTTGTCATCAGTCATGGTTTTCACGCTACGCGCAAGTGCTCTTCACGCCCACCGTCCCGCGTGACTGTGACGGCGGGCGGCACGCTCCCGCGTCGCGCTCGCATCTACCCTGAAGACCATGCGTTTCGTCATCTACGGTGCCGGGGCCATCGGCGGCGTCATCGGTGCTCACCTGGCACTTTCCGGAGCAGACACCACCTTGGTCGCGCGCGGCGAGCATCTGCGAGCAATGCGTAAGGGCGGACTCGTCCTCGACACCGCCGAGGGACACCAATCCATTTCGACCACGCTTGCGTCAAATGCGTCCGAAGTGGACTGGAGCGACGACTCCGTGACGCTCCTCGCCGTCAAGTCGCAGCAGACCGCCGCGGCCATCGCCGACCTTCGGGCGCATATGCCTCTCGACACTCCGGTGGTGTCGGCCCAGAACGGCGTCGCCAATGAACGTAAACTGCTTCGCGTCTTTCCGCACGTCTACTCGCTGTGCGTGATGCTGCCCGCCTTGCATCTCGAGCCTGGTGTCGTCGTTCAGGCGTCGTCGAACAAGCCCGGAATCCTCGACATCGGGCGCTATCCGTCGGGTATCGACGAAGTGGCGCAATCCATTTCGTCAGCACTGCGTGCCGCGACGTTCCTCTCCGAGCCGCGCCCCGACATCATGGCGTGGAAGTATCGAAAACTGATAATGAACCTGGTCAACGGTATCGACGCCAGCTTCCGCAACGACGGCGACGCCTTCGCCGAGCTTGTTCGACGCGCACGAGCCGAAGGTGAGGAGGTCATCGAGGCGGCGGGTATCGATGTCGTCTCCGAGGCCATCGACAAGCAGCGGCGCGGCGATGCCATCGTCCGCCGTGACACCGGAGAGGCTTCCTTCGGCAGTTCAACCTGGCAGAGCGTCGCCCGTGGAGCGCGCAGCGTCGAGACCGACTATCTGTCCGGTGAAATCGTGCTGCTCGGGCGACTACACGGCGTGGCGACGCCGGTCAACGAGCTCGTCCAAAACGAAACCGACCGCCTTGCGCGCGAGGTGCTGTCGGCAGCGAGTTCGGATGCGGGCGTCGCGCTGGAGAGTCTCGACCTTCTGTAGCAGCACCGTTTTCGATACCGTGCAGGATCTCCTCGCAGGTCTGCGCCGCGATGTCGCACAACTTTTTCGTCCGGGACGTCATCTGTGGATCTGTCGAACGTTCACGCCACACCTGCGACATCCTGCGCGCTGTAGCGGCGATCTCACGCGGATCGCTGTCGGGTGAGAGACCGAGACGTCGAGCGGGGTCGGACCCGTGCGAACCGAGAAGCGAGACCAGTTCGTCGCGCAGTGGCGTCGAAAGATCCCTGTTCTCGCGCAAGCTCGGGAACCGCTCGGTGCGCGTGCTCGGACCGATGCCACGATGCGACGTCGGCACCGCGAACATCTCGGTCGGCGAGTTGGGGTCAGTGGATGTCTCGTGCATGGCCTCGACTGTGCCCGTCGACCCTTGCCGCGCTCTCAACGCGACCTGAGAGCAGCCTTCGGATCCTGTTGCATCTCAACGCCCTCCGACATGCCGGGTGACGTACAGCACTAGAGAGCGCCTACACGCGTTCGGCGTCGACGACTTCTCTGTGAAGACGTCGACGCCGAAGGCGGAAACCAGGTGAACAGCGCTATTTGAACACGCCGAGCTTGCCGAACTTGTCAGCGAGCTTGTAGTACACGGCAAGCCGCGGATTGGACTTGCCGTCCTTCATCTCCGCGAGCACGTCCTTGATCGCATTGTCGAGGTACGCGTCGCTTTCGGTCAGACCGAGCTTCTTCTTCAGGAAGTTCTCGCGGACGGTCTTGAGTTCTGCGGGATCGCTCGCCGACACCAGAGCAGCGTCGGCGTTCTGAAGGGCGAGGCGGTAGGTCGACGCCATCTTCTCGACCACGGCAGGGTCGGCGTCGGGGACGTACTTCTTGACGGTTTCCAGGGCATCAGACATGGGGACACTCCATTGGGTTGTCGCTGGTACAGGCGACACGGTACGCCCGTAAAGACGATCAAGTCTGATGAATCGCGGGTTGTCGGAAATGTCCGCCCCCTGTCGATCATCGAGCAACGAGACGTCGTGCACCTCCTACCCTTGGTTCATGGCAGCCACCAGCGCGATCCGGCCGTTCATTCCACACACCGACCCGGCCGTCGTCGACGATCTTCGACGACGCCTCCGCACCACTCGGTGGACCGACGCTCCGGACGGCAGCGGATGGTCGATGGGTACGGATGTGTCGTATGTGCGCGATCTCGCCGACTACTGGCGCACGGATTCGACTGGGCCGCAATCGAATCAACGATCGCCGGATTGCCTCACTTCACGGCCACCATCGACGGCCTCGACATCCACGTTATCCACAGCCCTGCATCCGACCCCGACGCGGCATTTCCCGTCCTGCTGGCCCACGGCTGGCCCGACTGCTTCTGGCGATTCCTGAAGGTCATCCCGCTCCTCACCGATCCCGCCGCACACGGCGCCGAGCCCGCCGACGCCTTCACGCTGATCGTTCCCGACATGCCGGGGTTCGGATACTCCGGTCATCCCAGTGGGCCGACGCCCGACACACGAGACATCGCGCGAATGTGGGGTCAACTGATGCAGGTGCTGGGGTACGACCGGTACGGCGTCGCCGGCGGCGACATGGGCAGCCACGTGGCCCGCTATCTCGCACTCGCCCATCCTGCCCGCGTCGTCGCGGTGCATCGAACCGACGCCGGGCTACCTCCCGCGACCATCGACAGGTCAACATTGAGTCCTGAGGAGATCGCCTGGATCGACGACGCCGCACGCTGGTCGGCCACCGAGGGCGCATACGCGGCTATGCACAGCACCAAACCCCAGACAGCCGCGATCGGCCTGGCCGATTCACCGGTGGGCGTGGCGTCGTGGATCGTCGAAAAGCTGCGGTCGTGGAGCGACTGCGACGGAGACCTCGACAGCATCTACACGAGAGACGAAATCCTCACGCTCGTCACGCAATACTGGGTCACCAACACGATCGGATCGTCGATCCGCACATACCGAGCCAACGCGGCGATACCAGTCGAGGACCGCATGCGCTACGTCGACGTCCCATCCGGGTTCTCGATCTTCGGCGGCGACGTTGTTCGACCGCCCCGCGCCTGGTTGGAACGCACCGCGAACACCGTTTACCACTCCGAGCCCAAGCACGGCGGCCACTTCGCACCGTTCGAGGTGCCGGAGAGCTACGCCACCGAACTGCGTACGTTCTTCCGTCCCTACCGCAACGCATGAGCGGCGTCGGAAACCACTGAACCCCAACCAAGCATTCGCTTGGTTTGTTAACGTCCAGGCTGCGGCACCCATCGGCAGTGAGGGCGGAACATTGGGGTTCATCACACAGACCAGGCCCGACGTCGACTTCCCGACATGGAGTCAGGGCTCCCGAGCCGAGAAGATCCGGCCGATGGCACGCCAGTGGGCAGAGGTCGGGTTCGGCACCCCCGTGGTGTTGCACCTGTTCTACGTCGGCAAGATTCTGGCCTACGTGTTCGTCGGCTGGGCGATCGTCGCCGCGACGCCGGGCATCGGCGGGTTCTTCGACGTCGCGTCGTGGTACAGCGAGACGGTCGTCTTCCAGAAGGTCGTGCTCTACACGATGCTGTTCGAGGTCATCGGCCTCGGTTGCGGCTTCGGTCCGCTCAACAACCGCTTCTTCCCGCCGTTGGGCTCCATTCTGTACTGGTTGCGCCCCAGAACAATTCGTCAGCCACCGTGGCCCACACGTGTGCCACTGACGCGCGGCGATGTGCGCGGCCCGGTCGACATCGCGCTCTACGCAGCACTTCTCGTGATTCTGGTTGTGGGACTCGTCAGTCCCGGTAGCAGGGAACTTCCCGATTTGAACTCGGCAACCGGCGCACTACCGCTGTGGGAGATCTGGACGATTCTTGTACTTCTCGCGCTGATCGGGTTGCGCGACAAGACAATCTTCCTCGCCGCGCGTGGCGAGGTGTACGGCGCGCTGTGCGTGACGTTCCTGTTCACCGGTGTCGACATGATCGTCGCCGCCAAGGTTGTCTTCCTGGTGATCTGGCTCGGTGCGGCGACGTCGAAGCTGAACAAGCACTTCCCGTTCGTGATCGCAACCATGATGTCGAACAACGCGGTCATCCGGTCTCCGAAGATGAAACGACTGTTCTTCGAAGACTTTCCGGACGATCTGCGGCCGGGTAGGCCATCGCGGTGGATCGCTCACTTCTCCACTGCGGTCGAGGGTCTCGTGCCGATCGTGCTGTTCTTCTCGCATGGAGGATGGCTCACGTGGGTTGCCGCGGCGATCATGCTGATCTTCCATTTCGGCATTCTCAGTTCCATTCCGATGGGAGTTCCGTTGGAGTGGAACGTCTTCATGATGTTCGGAGTTCTCGCACTCTTCGTCGGTCACGCCGATCTCGGCCTCGGCGACCTCGAGCAGCCGTGGTGGGTCGCCTTGCTGTTCGTGGTCATTGCGGGCACGGTGGTGATCGGAAACCTCTTCCCGCGCAAGGTGTCCTTCCTTCCTGGGATGCGCTACTACGCCGGAAACTGGGACACCGGGATCTGGTGCATGACACCGTCGGCGTCGGAGAAGTTGGAGAAGAACGTGGTGGCGATCGCGGCTTTGCCTGCATCGCAGCTACAGCGGATCTACGGCAGCCCGGAAGCGGCTCAGGTTGCGTTGTACATGGGATATGCGTTCCGCGCCTTCAACAGTCACGGTCGGGCGCTGTTCACGCTCGCACATCGCACGATGGCCGGGCACAACGAATCGGACTACATGCTCACCGACGGCGAACGTATCTGTTCGACGGCGATCGGCTGGAACTTCGGCGACGGTCACCTCTCCAACGAACAGCTGATCGCCTCGCTACAGAAGCGCTGCGAGTTCGAGCCGGGCGAGGTTCGGATTGTGCTCGTCGACGCCCAACCTATTCACACGCAGACCCAGCAGTATCGCCTGATCGACGCTGCGACAGGAGAATTCGAGCGCGGCTATGTCCGCGTCGCGGATCTGGTGACCCGTCAGCCGTGGGACGACGAGGTCCCGGTCACCGTGACCTGGACAGCGACACACGCTGACCGGCAATCGCAGTGATCGTTTTGTCCTCGCCCGGCCGACCGTCGAGTCGATGGGTCAGCCAACTGACCGCGAGGGGCCCGGACAGCGGCAACAGCGAATAGTGTTCTGTGACAAGGTCGCGCACGTAGGTGACGGGCACGCCGAGATCACGGTACCGCTGCGCCTGCGCGTCGACGTCGGCAGCATCGATCACCTCGTCGTGCACCGCCTGCATGACCAGCAGCGGCACGGCGGGTGCATGTGTACCGAGTTGCAGGTCGTCCATCATCTTCACGACGCCCGGATCCGCCAGCACGTCGGCAAGCGGGATGTCGAAGTAGTCGTCGAGATCGTGGTTGCGGAAGCGCCGGATCGCCGCGAGCGTCGGAAGAGTGGCGGCCTCGTCGAGGTTGTGGCGCCCGAATTCCGTTGCGTGCTCGGTGATCATGCGCTCGAGAGCGGGATAGACCCGACGCAGACCGGCCACCACGAGGATCGGAAGCCCTGCGTGCAGGCCACCGTTGAGCCGTAGCAGCGTCGACGCCATGTCGCCGACGGGCGAACCGAGAACGGCACCAACGATATTCAGCTCAGGTGCGTACTCCGGAGCCATCTCGGCGGCCCACGATGTGGCAAGTCCGCCACCCGAGTATCCCCACATTCCGATCGACGCGGTCGAGTCGAGGCCGAGAGGCTCGAATGCCAGCGCGGCCCGAATGCCGTCCAGCGCACGGTAACCCGGCTCACGGGGCGCTCCCCACGCACCCTTGGAGCCCTCGTGGTCGGGGATCGAGACCGCCCAACCCTTCGAGAGCGCACGACGCACCACCATGAATTCGAATGGTGCGACGGCGCGCGACGCGTCGGCACCCTTCTGCAGGGCATACGACGGGAAGCACTGCGACGTCACCGCGTCGATCGCGCACTGGAACGACAGCACCGCCGGATTCGGATGCTTGGTGCGATCGGGCACGACGACCGTCGTGACAGTCGCGTCGGGATTGCCGTCGAGGTCGGTTGATCGATAGAGCAGCTGCCACGCCTGATGATTCGACGCCCAGAAGTTCTTGAGCTCGACCTGTCGTGACCGGATCACCTCACCGGGCCGGCAGTCACCGAGATGCGCCGGGGCGGCGTAGAAATGGTCGTCGACGGGCAGCAACGGACCGGCAGATACGTCGTCCTGATTGTCGTGTACTGCGGGCGATGCACCTGCCGACGTCGTTGTCAGCGTTTGCGCTGTCATGGTCACTCCCCTCGCTACTACTTGTATTTACCAACATTGATCGCCGGTGGAGAATTCCGAGTCGCTCGTCTCATCTTGGAGTGAAAGAGACGAAGCAACAGGCCTGAACTGGACAAACACGACGTGTCAGACCCTGCGGCTACCTTGCATCTCGAACACACATTCGCACCTCGGCGAGTGCTCCAGGGTGCACAACAGGATGGGGAACCGCATGTCCACCCACGGCTTCGACAATCTCATCGAGAACGCATGGCGCGAGTTTGCCGCCACCGTGACATCACGCGTACCCGACCTCGGGCGCAAGGAGTTCCTCGAGATCGCCCGCCAAGACGGCCAGCGATATCGCACGCTGCTCGTCTTCACCAAGACGGGTTCCGGAAAGGTGCGCTGCACGCTCGACGGCACTGCGCTGCCGTGGGCCGGACGAGCGGAGTGGATACGCATTCGCGGTCGCCTGGCACAGCTCGGATGGCGGTTTTTCCCCCGAAAGGGCCAGCACATCGCCGAATCCGGCCAGCGTGACGCGAGCACTGTCGCCGACATCGCCGTGTCGACGCTGCGTGAGATCTTCGACGTTGCTCACCCCGTGTTCGTCACGGTGAACGATCCCTTCGGCACGCACTCCGACGCGTGGCAGGTCGACGAGACCGCAGCTGCCACCGAACGTCAGCTGACCGTCGTTCCGCAGGCGCCCGACCGAAACGTCGAGCCGCCGACGGATGAGCACTACACCGCGGAGATGCGTGAGATGGCCGCAGCCATGGATGCGCTTCCCGAATGCATCGCACCCGGGTTCGTCATCTCGGGTGTCGACGAACTACTCGAAGTCACCCGGAGCGTACTCGCAAGGCATTTCGGATGGCAGGTGTCGGTCGTCAACGGGTGCATCGAACTGCCCGCCTTCGACGCCGTACCGTGCACGATTGTCGGTTCCGATGTCGGCCCGAGCCTCGTTTTCACGACGACGCTCACGCACCGACTCCTCGATCCCTCACTTCTCGGCACTCTGACCGCCGAACATTCGTCGAGGTGGTCAGGGATCACCATCGTGGTCCACGATCAGCACGTCTATGCGCAGCGAGTCGTCGACGCCGCAGTGTTCCATCCGCACAACCTCGACGCGGCGCTGCGCACCTGGCGGCGCTTTCTGAACAATGAGGCAGGCGAGTTGATCGACGCGCTCAACTCCGGCGGCCCCGGTGCTCACGCCTGCGCACAGAGCTCCGTACCCGTCGGGCTCCAGACGTTGTTCGACTTGGGCTTCTCCGAAGCACTCACACCCGAACGCGTCCTGCATCTGACGAACGGGAAGGTCGGTCGGCTCACCGACTATCTCCGTGTGTGTCGCGAGCTCCTCGCCAACGCCACGGTGTTGGCCGCGGAATCGCGCATCCGTGGCGCCGCGCCGGAGGAGATCGAATTACACACGGACACAGTGGATTTCTACCGCCAGTTCTGCCTCTTGCTGGAGCAGGCGATCACTCGCGCGACCCCGAAAGGTGCGTGACGCGATGGGCGCATATCGTCGAGTGAATGGCGAGTGTTCTTCCCCCCGACGGCCCGGTTCGCGATGAGACAGTCCTCGACAACCCCGCCCGTTCCGCCCTCCTCGGGCCGCATTCGCGATTCGCACAGACACACGGCGACGCGCTGCGCTATCCCGCCGACGTCGCGCCCTGGTGCGCCCTGCCGGATGATCCGACGATCTCCGACTGGGAGGATGCGGCAGAGCTGGTCGGTCCTGACGGCTCCATCACGCTCGCCACCGTGACCGTCGAGCCGCCGGAGGGCTGGACGAGCTCGATGCGGATAACCGGCGTTCAGCTGATCGGCGACGCCGTCGAGGGGTATACCGACCCGCGGGTGGTCGAACTCGACGACTCCGACGTCGACGACATGCTCGATCTCGTGGAAAGGACGCGGCCGGGGCCGTTCCGACGCCACACCATCGATCTCGGTACCTACCTGGGTATCCGACGCGACGGCAAGCTGATCGCGATGGCAGGCGAACGCATGCATCCGCCTGGGTGGAGTGAGGTCAGCGCGGTCTGCACCGACCCGGCGTTCCGTGGAGAGGGATTGGCCAGGGCGGTGGTCCTCGCGGTCGTGGACGTGATTCGCGAGCGCGGTGACCTGCCCTTCCTTCATGCGTCGGCCGATAATGTCTCGGCCATCCGGCTCTACGAGAACGTGGGTTTCACCCGTCGACGGAAGGCGATCTTCCAGGCTGTGCGCGCCCCACAGTGACGCGCCCGGCAGGATGGATCTTATGAACGACGCCGAGCTGCTGACACTGCCCAAAGCCGAACTACACATCCACATCGAGGGCACCCTCGAACCGGAGATGGTCTTCGAGCTGGCAGCACGCAACAACGTCGCACTCCCCTACGCGTCCGTCGACCAGCTGCGCGCCGCGCACGCCTTCGCCGACCTTTCCCACTTCCTCGACCTCTACTACGCGTGCATGGCCGTGCTGCGCACCGAGGACGACTTCGCCGATCTCGCCGCCGCCTACCTGCGCAAGGCGGCGGCACAGGGTGTCACGCACGCGGAGATCTTCTTCGACCCGCAGGCGCACACGTCGCGCGGCGTCGACCTCGGTGTCGTCGTACGCGGGCTGCGTCGTGGACTTAATACGGCGTCGGCGGAGACACGTGTGCATGCCGATCTCATCGCGTGCTTCCTACGCGACCGGCCGGTGTCGGAGGCTCTCGACACGCTTGACGCGTTGGAGCCGTTCTTCGGCAGCCTCATCGGGGTCGGGCTCGATTCGGCCGAAGTCGGCTTTCCGCCAGGACAATTCGCGCCTGTCTTCGACCGTGCGCGTGAGGCGGGCCTGCACGTCGTGGCGCACGCAGGAGAAGAGGGTCCGGCTAAGTACATCTGGGAGGCCCTCGACGTGTTGGGGATCGAGCGCGTCGATCACGGCGTCCGCGCCCTCGAAGACCCCGCACTGCTCAGGCGCCTGGCCACCGACCGAATCCCGCTAACCACGTGCCCGCTGTCGAATGTGCGGTTGCGCGGCGTCGAAAAGCTCTCCGATCATCCGTTGCTCGACCTACTCGACGCCGGGCTGGTCGTCACCATCAACTCCGACGATCCGGCCTATTTCGGCGGGTACGTCGGTGACGCGTTCGTCGAGGCGCGGCGCGAGCTCGACCTGAGCGACGAGCAGCTCCGCGCCATTGCGCAGTACTCGTTCGACGCGTCGTTCACCACTTCGTAGAGACTTTTGGTCGGCACGTGTATTTGGGATGATCCGCGGTTCCAGACTGAACGGCCACCATGTTGCGGCCTCCCGCCGTCGTACAGGCGTAGTTGTGGGACGACCCCTTGCCTGCACCCGGAACAATCGAACCCGGCGCCACCAGCGCGATGACCGCGGCACCCGCGACGGCGACGAGAGCCGCTATCAGTGCGACACGAAGGGTCCGTCGGCTTGTTCGTTGCTGTCGAATCTCGGACACGCGTCCTCCTAGACAGTTCTGCCAGACGGACGGTGTGCACCCGCCGACACCTAGTGTCGCGGTTCGGCCGCCGAGTCGTATCCGCAATCGGATACGCGAGTTATCGGCGCCGAACTACCTAGGAGACTGCCGGCTACTCGCCGAGGCCACCCGGAGGAGCGAAGATCTCCTGCAGCCACCTCTGGTCGCCCCTTGTCATCACCCTGATTCCAAGTAGTCATCACGTCGGGCGCGGTCGTAACGTCACGCGCATGGCCCAACCCGTACCACTGAGATTCGCCGCGTTCGTGATGAACACGACGTCGCACATCCTGCACGGAGCCTGGCGCGCACCGGAGGCGCAGCAGACGAACTTCAACGACCTCGATCATTGGATCTCGCTCGCGAAGACGTTGGAGCAGGCCAAGTTCGACATCATCTTCTTCGCCGATGTCGTCGGCCTCTACGACGACTACCAGGGCGACTGGAAGAAGTTCGTCGACTCGGGACTGCAGATTCCGAGCAACGATCCGCTGGTCCTCGCTTCGGCATTGGCCTCGCACACCGAGAATCTCGGTATCGCCGTGACCAGTTCGATCCTGCAGGAGCACCCGTTCGACTTCGCGCGCAAGATCTCGACACTCGACCACGCATCGCGCGGCCGGATCGCGTGGAACATCGTCACCAGCCTGTCGAGCAACGCGTGGCGCAACTTCGGCTACGACGGTATCACGCGCCACGACGACCGTTACGCCTGGGCGCAGGAGTACGTCGACGTCGTCTACAAGCTGTGGGAGGGCTCGTGGGACGACGACGCGCTCGTCCAGGACAAGGAATCCGGTCTGCACGCCGACTTCGACAAGGTGCACAAGATCCATCACGTCGGCGAGCGGTACCGCGTCGAGGGACCGCATCTCGTCGCGCCATCTCCGCAGCGCACACCTGTTCTCTTTCAAGCAGGTTCGTCACCCGCAGGACGACGCTTCGCCGCCCGCAACGCCGAGGCGCAGTTCATCGTCTCGCCGAATCCCGCTGCGGCGAAGGGACTTATCGACGACACTCGACGGCTGGTTCTGGAGCCGGGCGTGATCCGCAGGATCTCACGTTCTTCCAAGGGCTTTCGTTCGTGATCGGCTCCACCGAAGAGGAAGCCGCGCGGAAGGCACGCGAGCTCGACGACCTCATCGACCCCAGCACGATCATCGCGCACTCCGCCGGCGGACTCGGCATCGACCTCGGCCACTACGATCTGGATACGCCCATCGGGGACATCGAGACCCAGGGCACCCAGAGCACCCTGCTATGGCTGCGCGAGGCGGTATCCGATCGGGAGCCGACGGTCCGCGACCTCGCTGAGTTGCGCAGCCGCTCAGGACGAGTCGTGGGAACTCCCGAACAGATCGCCGACCGCCTCGAGTTGTGGCGAGACGCAGGCGTCGGCGGCGTGAACGTCATCAATGCGACCATCCCGGGGAGCTACGTCGAATTCGCGGAGCATGTCCTGCCGGTTCTGTGCGATCGTGGTCTGGCACAACGTGATTACGCACCGGGCACCGTGCGTGCGAAGTTGACCGGTCGCGACCGGCTACCGGATACGCACCCCGCTGCGGGCTACCGCGGCGCATTCACCACGAACCGTGAAGAGGTGTCGGCATGACTGCGGCAACGAGAGTCGTCGCCGATCGTGCTTCGGTGCTCGCCGAGATCGCAGCCGGATCGGCCGAACGTGAACGGGCGGGCCAGGATCCGCGTGTTCAGATCGAGCTACTGCGTGACGCAGGACTCACCGCTCTCACACTCGACTCCGAACACGGAGGTGGCGGAGCCGATGTCGTCGAACTCGTTGAGTTCATCATCGATCTCGCGCGGGCCGACCCGATCGCCGCGCACATCCTGCGCGCGCACTACTGGTTCGTCGAACAGGTGAAACGTCTTCCCGACGGGCCAGTCCGTGACCGATGGAGTGCCCTGATTGCCGACGGTGCCATCTTCGGCAACGCCACAAGCGAGCGAGCCGGTACGGCCGGCGCTCGCAGATTCGCCACGACCATCCTCCCCACCGATACCGGCTGGCTACTCTCCGGCGAGAAATTCTATTCGACCGGAACGGCTTTCGCCGATTTCATCGCCGTCCAAGCGACGGTCAACGATGCACAGGGCGGAGAACGACTCGCCCGCCTCATCATTCCCGTCGACCGCGCGGGTGTCTCGGTGATCGACGACTGGGACGGAATCGGCCAGCACCGCACGGGGACCGGTTCGACGCAGTTCACCGATGTGGTGATCAACGCCGACGACATCCTCGGGATCGTCGACCTCGCGGCAGCGGATGCTCCGCGAATCGCCAACGACGCTCCCCTGCTTCAGCTCTTCCTACAGGCGCTCATCACCGGAATCCTGTTGTCGGTGAACGACGATGCGATCGAGCTTGTGCGTGGTCGCACACGCACCTTCGACCACGCACCGGCCGACGAACCACGTCACGATCCCGTGCTACTCAAGACAATCGGCGAGATCGACGCCACTGCACACGTCGCACGCGCCGCTGTTCTCGCCGCAGCGCGCGACGTCGAAGCGGCATTCGAGTGCGCGCGGCAGGGCGTGATCGATCCCTCGCTGTTCGAGCGGGCCTCCGTCGCCGCCGCGCGCGTGAAGGTGCACGTCGACTCCGTCGCATTGCCCGCTGCCACAGCACTATTCGATGTTGGCGGAGCGTCGTCGGCCAGTCGCGCACGCAATCTGGATCGACACTGGCGCAACATCAGGACGATCACACTGCACAACCCGACGTCGTACAAGGCGATCGCACTGGGCGATCTTGCGGTCAACGGCACCGCGCTTCCGGCGAACGGCTATTTCTGAACCGACCTACGTCGAACTGCTTTCAGTCTGCGCGTCGTCAACAGCCGGAGAGTCTGGCCCATACATCGTCAACCAGTAGGCGCGGGCGAGTGATGCGGCGAACTCGGCGTCGAATTTCTCCGGGGCGTTCGTGAGGTCGAGGAGGCTGCCCCGCGTGGTGACGGTGATGAATCGTGCGGTCTGGTCCGGATCGAGGTCGGCAGGGGCGAGACCGTCGACCTGATCCTGTCGCAGGCGTTCGGCCATCTTTGCCATGTACAGCTCGAGGAAGCCGCCGAACTCGGTCCGTAGCCGGGCGTCGACGTCGACCGTTTCGAGGAAGGCGCGCCAAATCGGGCCGTGCTCACGCCCCAGCTGGAACATGCGGCTGATGGTGTCAGCGAGGTCGTCGGGGCCCATCGGCTCGGTGCGCATCCACCACTGGTCCGACACTTCCCAGAACGCGGTGAAGAAGGGTTCGGCGGCGTTCTCGATCAGATCGCCCTTGTCGTCGAACCATTGGTAGAAGGTCGATCGGGACACGTTGGCAGTCGTCAGAATGCGTTCGACCGGGACGTCCGCGTAGCGCACACCCGACTCGAGGATGGTGCCCACGGACTCGAGGATCCGTGCCCGGGACGAGGTTCGACGCTTGACCGGGGCCCGTGACATGCAGGTCAGAGTACTCGCCGATGCCCACGCGCAGCGTCCTTCACGAAGGGTGCAGACGAACGACGGACAGCGGCGTTCATCACGTTGACGAACTCTTAGCGCCGTTGATGAAGTCTTAGCGCCCCGGATGCTGTCGTCGGCCAGGCGTCGGGCGTAGACCGAAGTGGTGACACTGTTCGACATACTGCCCTCTCTGAAAGGGGTCACCGTGGCCAGATCGTTCGATTCGACGAAGTGGCGCTTGCCCATTCGATGCTCGGGGTGCGACATCCTCGTCAACGACATGTCGCTGCGGGAGGAGTCGTTGCGGCGCAAGGTCGCGTTCTTCCTCGATGAGTCGGGCGAGCCCGTCAGTCAGGCGCTGTGCCCCGAGGCAGTGTGGTTTCCCGCGCTCGTCACTCGAATCAGCAGTGCGCAACTCACCGCAGAACGCGCCGTGCTCCACGTCGACGCCGCGCTACCGCTCACCACCGCCATCGACGACGTCGCCTTCCCGGGCAACGAACTCGCCGGTGCACACCTCGTCGACATCACGGTGGTCGACACGTCGGGGCATCGCCGCACACTCAACGCGGAGCTACCCGCGCACGTGTCGGTGACGGGGACCATCGTGCTGGCGCTGCGCGGCGTGTCGACGCAGCTCCCGACGGTCGAGAGCGCACCCCGCCGGAGCCCGCTGACCGTCGACGGTCAGCGGTAGCCGACAGCGGCTCGCTACAGGTAGGTGCCCGTCGGCAGTGCGGCCTCGTGCGCGCGTGAACCGATGACCGACAACAGCGTCGCGGTCGTGAGTGCGGCTCCGTCGACGAGGATCGCGCGACGTACCAGCTCGCTCACATCAGCGCCACTGCGATCGCGAGGCAGTGCTGCGACGACCCGTGCGACATCGACGTCGCGAGCGCCGATTCTCGCGAGCACACCGGACAGAATCGCTTCTGCCGCAGCATCATCGGGCGGATTGAGCTCGATCACCGAGTCGAAACGGGCTGCACGCGTGGCGGCGCCGTCGAGCGCGCGCGGATCGTTCGTCGTCGCGATCGTCAGGACGCGGTCATGGGCCGTCGCGCCGTCGAGTGCCGACAGCAGCGCACCGAGTGCGGAGTCGTCGCCGTCGCCCCGGCGTCGGACGTAGAGGTCGACGTCGTCGAGGATCACGACGAGCGGTCCGAGGACATCGGCCATGGCGTAGACGGACCCGAGCTTTGCCATGACTGCGGCGGATTCGACGAGGACAACGGTGAAATCGCCGAGCAATTCTGCGGCGATCGTCCGAGCGATCGCCGTTTTACCGACGCCGGGAGGTCCGGCGAGCAGCAGACCACGACTCGTCGACATCCCCGCCGCGGTCAGGATTTCGTGCCGAGACGTGACAGCGGAGATACTCAGATCCACCTCGCGCCAGACGCTGTCGGGGATGGCCACGTCGGCGCGGGTTGTCGACGGCGCAGGGGCAGCCGACAGCGAGATCTCGTTGTAGTCCACCGATACCGATAACACTCTGCCGCGCAGCGGGTTACGTGCATCGATACGACGACGCAGCTCGACCACGGCACGAGACACCATGCCCCGGAGTTCATTCGGCGCATACAGCGAGATAGTGGCTCTCGAGTTGGCATCGCTGAGCAACGACGAAATCACCAACGGTTTACTGCCGAAGGGGTTATCGGGGGTGAAGGCCAGCGAGATGTCGGCGGGTACCGAGAACTCGTCGTCGCCGACGCTGCGTTCTGCCCACCGCGGAGGTGCGTCGTCTTCGTCCGGACCGATTGCGGGCGAATGCCTTTCGATCAGGTCGCCGAGAACGAGACCTGCGGCGATTCTACTGGCCGGGTTGATGGACATGACCTGCACGAAGAGTTCGTTCCGGTCAGCACAGAGATGTGTTGTCAGGAAGGTGTCGATGGACACAGGGTCTGCGGGGAGCGCATCGTTGAACAACTGCGCGATCACGGTGACGGCGCGTCGTACATGGGGGTGCTCCCTCGCGAGCGCGTCGAGCGTAGATGTTGTTGCGGGCGTGGTGTCCTCCTTCTGCGGCAAGCGTGTCAGCTTGGCACTGGTCGACGACGCGGTGCAACTGGTTTTCACGCGACGAGACCCCGCCTTGGCCAGGCGGGGTCTCGCGAAGGGATGGAACAGCGCCGATCAGTTGACCCACACCCAGTTCCAGCGACGGGTGCGCGAGTCGAAGCGACGCACCCGGCGACGACGCTGTGCCGGAGCGGGGTTCTGGCGCTGCTGCTGGTTGTTGTTCGGGATGGGCATGACTACCTCTTTCACTTCGGCGGACCGCTCGTCGGTGAGCGCTCTCTCTGACATCACCGACAATGCCAACCGAGACTTGCGAGGCACTCGACGTCGGCTGGGAGATCGCTGAGTCACTTGGAGGCTGGGAGGTGGCTGGGACGCTGAATGCCGTTGATAGGCGCGGCATCACAGATTGCTACACGGATTCGCTGTTCGGCTGGCAGACGAGGCGATCGTTCGATAGTGTCCGAATTGTCATCACCGGGGGATAGCACCGACGAGGAGAACGTCCCGATGAATCGACGCCCACCCCGGCCGACCCTCCCCCACTCGATACGACGCCGCGTCACATCAAGGCTGCGCCGCCTGACCGGTCCGATCGCACTCACACTTGTCGCATCGTTGACGGCCCTTGGGTTCTCGCATGTCGCGCCGGCTCGTGCGGCCACTTTGGTGTGGTCAGACGAGTTCAACGGCGCGGCAGGCAGCTCACCGTCGACGTCGAACTGGAACTTCGAAACCGGCGGCGGTGGCTGGGGCAACAACGAGTGGCAGACCTATACCAACTCGCGGCAGAACTCCTACCTCGACGGCAACGGTCGTTTGGTGATCGCGGCACGCTCCAACGGGACGTCGATCACGTCGGCGCGCCTCAACACCCTGGGCAAGGTGGCATTCACCTACGGGACGGCGTCGGCCAGGATCAAACTTCCCGCGGGCAAGGGTCTACTGCCGGCGTTCTGGCTGATGGGCACCGACATCTACTCGGCGGGTTGGCCCGAGAGCGGTGAGATCGACGTCATCGAAACTCCCTCTGTGACAACGGCATACACGAATCACCTGCACGGTCCGACGACGTCAGGCGGGACATGGCAACTCGGCAACTCCGGTGCGATCGCCGATCTGTCGACCGACTTCCACACGTACTCCGTCACGAAGTCGAAGGATGCGATCACCGTCGCGCTCGACGGGCGGACGGTGGGCAGCTACCGGGCGTCGCAGTTGAGCGCCGACAAGAAGTGGGTGTTCAACAAGCCGACGTACCTCCTGCTGACGCTCGCCGTCGGCGGGAACTGGCCCGGCGACCCCGACCTCACGACGCCGAACCCGTCGTACATGACGCTCGACTGGATCCGGGTCTACTCGAGCTGAGGTGGTCTCGACAAGCTCGACCAGCGGGGGTTGGCTCGGCCGGCGGGTGGGTGGCTCGACCGGCGAGCGGGCCCTCTTCCGCTGATTGAGCCGGCCGCGAGCGCAGCGAGCAGCCGAGTCGAAATCACCTGCGGTGGTCTCGACAAGCTCGACCAGCGAGTAGGGCTCGACCAGCGGGGGTTGGCTCGACCAGCGGGGGTTGGCTCGACCAGCGAGTAAGGCTCCGCCGGCGGGTGGGTGGCTCGACCGGCGGGGGTGGTCAGATGGCCGAGTCCGGGAACGCGATGACCGAGAGGAACCGGATCGGGAGCTCGACCAGTTCGACCGGCCCGTGCGCGCCCTCGCCGTCGAGTTGCAGCGAATCGCCGGGGCTGAGTCGGTAAACCGAGCGTGAGTGCGCGTAGTCCATTGTTCCGTCGAGCATGAAGATGAACTCGGTGCCCGGGTGCTGGAACAGCGGCTGCGTCACCGACTTCTCGGTGAGCGTCACCAGGAGGCATTCGAGGCGCTTGTGCTCGCCGCGAAGCGAGCCGAGCATCTCGTATTCGTGGCCCTCGCGCGATCCCTCGCGCACGATCTGCGAGCCCTCCCCCGCCTTGACGAACACGGCGGACCGTTCGAGGTGGGCGCCGCGGAAGAGTGAGGTCACCGAGACGTCGAATGCGGTCGCAAGCGCCGCCAAAGTGCTCAGGCTGCACGAGGTCTGCGCGTTCTCGATCTTGGAGAGCATCGCCTTGGAGATGCCGACCTTGGCGGCCATGTCGCCGACCGACAGCCCCTCCTGCCTGCGGAGACGTCGGACGTTGTGCGCAATCGCCGATTCGAGTTCAAGTTCTTCGACGGGTTGATCGACGGGACGTTCGCGCGCGGTCCCCGACTGGTTACGGATCAGAGCGTCGTCGGTCACCTCGCCAGCATATCGGTAGACGGACTTCACTCCGGGTAGACGGCGAGGTCCGGCGGACGTCGGTGTTCCGCCGTACAGAGCACACATCCGCTACCGCATCTCGCCCGCGCCGACGTACGGGAATCTGGTCTTGAGCAGGTCACCGTCGTCGAAGCGGGACAGCCGGAAGTCGGATTCCGGGATGCGCGGATCGTTGCTGCGACCGTCAACGACGAGGTCGGCGACGAGACGCCCGACGGCCGGCGAGATCTTGAAACCGTGACCGCTGAATCCGGCGGCGATGACGAGTCCGTCGAGCGGACCGGTGGAGATCACCGGGTTCCAGTCGGGCGTGACGTCGTAGCAGCCCGCGTAGCTGCTGGTGATGCTCGCGTCGGTGAAGGCCGGGAATCGGGTGCCGACCTTGTCGACGGTGAGGTCGAGGAATGCCTCGTCGGCGCGATTGAGGTAACCGTCGGGGTTGGCGACCTCTAGCTCGGCGAGATCTGAGTTGCCGAACAGGATCTCACCGCGGACGTCCGGGCGCACGTACTGCAGCGACACCAAGTCCGAGAACACCGGCACCTCACCGAGTTCCATGCCCGGATGGATCATCACGATCTGCTCGCGGTGCACCGTGATCGGGACGTCGATGCCGTACCTGTCGAGGAAGGGCTTGGTCCAGACGCCTGTCGCGACGACGACCGTGTCGGCGGAGATGGTCGAGTGGTCGGTGAGTTCGACTCCGCTGACGCGCTCTCCGTCGGTCAGCAGACCGGAAACCGTGGTGCCCTGTTTGATTCGGACACCGGCAGCTCGCGCCGACGCCGCGAACGCCTGCGCAGTCTGATACGCGTCACCGTAGCCGCCTCGTTCTTCCCAGCCGAACGCGGCGAACGGTTCGAGATCGGCTGCTGGCCAGAGCTTTGCCACGTCGGAGATGTCCATCTCCTCGGTCTGCACTCCGACCTCGCGCTGGGCTGCAAGGCTTTTCCGAAGATTCTCGACGTTGGGCTCCCCGACTCCGACGACGTAGCCGGTCTGGCGGAAGCCGATGTCGGTGCCGAAGATCTCCTCGGCCTTTTCGAACACCTCGAGGCCGATGGCAGCCATGGCCGCGAGCGAACTGACACCGTAGTGGCAACGGACGATGCCCGACGACTTGCCCGTCATTCCTCCTCCGACGGTATCGCGCTCGCACACAACGACATCTGTGATGCCGCGCTGCGCCAGCGCCCACGCCGTCGCGACGCCCTCGAGGCCACCGCCGATGATGACGATGGATGCGGTTTCGGTACTCACAGACCCGCTCCCGTCCCGGGGATCCAGTTGGTACCCGCGAGCGGAACGCGCGCCATGGCCGCGGCCTCGATCGAGATCGCCACCAGGTCTTCGGGTTCCAGGTGATGCAGGTGTGCCTTGCCGCAGGCGCGGGCGATGGTCTGCGCCTCCATCGTGGTCACGCGCAGGAAGTTGGCGAGTCGGCGTCCACCGGCGATCGGGTCGAAGCGCGCAGACAGCTCCGGGTCCTGGGTGGTGATACCGGCCGGATCCTTGCCGTTCTGGAAGTCGTCGTAGAAGCCCGCGGCCGATCCCAGTGCCGCGTACTCGTCCTGGTATCGAGGATCGTTGTCGCCCAAGGCAATCAGTGCGGCGGTACCGATCGCCACGGCGTCGGCTCCGAGTGCCATGGCCTTCGCGACGTCGGCGCCGTTGCGGATGCCGCCGGAGACGATGAGCTGGACCTCCCGGTGCACTCCGAGCTCTTGAAGTGCCTGCACCGCTTGGGGAATCGCGGCGAGTGTCGGAATGCCGACGTGCTCGATGAAGACTTCCTGGGTGGCGGCCGTTCCGCCCTGCATGCCGTCGACCACGACGACGTCGGCGCCGGAATGCACCGCGAGCTTGACGTCGTAGTAGGTGCGGGTGGCGCCGACCTTGACGTAGATCGGCTTCTCCCAGTCGGTGATCTCGCGCAGTTCGTTGATCTTGATCGCGAGGTCGTCCGGACCTGTCCAGTCGGGGTGCCGCGAGGCGCTTCGCTGATCGATACCGACGGGCAGGGTGCGCATACCCGCCACACGCTCAGTGATCTTCTGGCCCAACAGCATTCCGCCGCCGCCCGGCTTTGCGCCCTGTCCGAGGACGACCTCGATCGCGTCGGCCTTGCGCAGGTCGTCGGGGTTCATCCCGTAGCGCGACGGAAGGTACTGGTAGACAAGGTTCTTGGACTGTCCGCGCTCCTCGGGGGTCATGCCGCCGTCGCCTGTGGTGGTCGACGTCCCGACCTCCGACGCTCCACGGCCAAGCGCCTCCTTCGCGCCTGCCGACAACGCGCCGAAGCTCATGCCCGCGATGGTGACAGGGGTGTCGAGGTGCAGCGGGTACTTCGCGTTGCGGGTGCCGAGCGTGACGTCGGTGCCGCAGCGCTCGCGGTAGCCCTCCAAGGGGTAGCGCGACATGGAGGCACCGAGGAACAGGAGGTCGTCGAAGTGCGGCAGTTTGCGCTTGGCGCCCCACCCGCGGATGTCGTAAACGCCTGTCTCCGCGGCGCGTTGGATCTCGGCGATGGTTGAGCGATCGAAGGTCGCCGACTCGCGCAGACCGCGCTGCGCGTTGCTGAGGTTGGACATGGGATTCTCCGTTGTGGGTAGTGGTCTCGACGGGCTCGACCAGCGGGTGTGGCTCGACCAGCGGGTGGGCTCGACCGGCGGGCGGGGCTCGGCCGGCGAGGTGGGTGGTCTCGACAAGCTCGACCAGCGAGAGTAGGGCTCGGCCGGCGGGTGGGGTGGTCTCGACAAGCTCGACCAGCGGTTGTGGCTCGACCAGCGAGGGTTGAGCGCTCGACCGCCGGGTGGCCGGCGTCAGTAGGCGGACGAGTTGTCGACGTGGAAGTGGTAGAGCTCGCGGGCGGAGCCGTAGCGGGTGTACGCGGACAGGTCGTCGTCCTTGAAGCCGGCGGCCTTGAGGAGTCCGGCGAGTTCTTCGAGGTGCTCGCTGCGCATCGGCTTGGCCACGCAGTCGGCGCCGAGGGATGCGACGGAACCCCGCACGTACAAGCGGGTTTCGTAGATCGAGTCGCCGAGGCCGTGTCCGGCGTCGCCGCGGATGACCAGGCGCCCGGCCTGCGCCATGAATGCGCTGCTGTGGCCGACGTTGCCGCCGACCACGATGTCGACACCCTTCATCGAGATGCCGCAGCGGGCCGCGGCGTCGCCCTCGACGACGAGCAGTCCGCCGTGGGCGGTCGCGCCGGCCGACTGGGACGCGTTGCCCTTGACGACGACGGTTCCGCTCATCATGTTCTCGGCGACACCGGTTCCGGCGTTGCCGTTGATGATGATCTCGGCCTGCTGATTCATACCCGCCGCGTAGTAGCCGACGTGTCCGTTGACGGTGATCTTGACCGGGGCGTTCACGCCTGCCGCGACGCTATGTGCGCCGTGCGGGTTGTCGATCATCACCTCGCCCGAGATGTCGCCGTGCAGAGCCGAATTGATCTCACGCAGTGGTGTGGTGTCGAGGTCGAAGTACAGATCGGTCATCGGATTCTCCGTGGGCGAGGATGTGGTTGGGGTTGCTGTCAGCGTGTCCATGCGTAGACCACCTCGGGCTCGGGCTCCCAGATGCGAGCCTCGTCGACTCCGGGAAGGTGTGCAAGAGCGCGATATTCGCTCGCCATCGCGACCCAGTCGGGTGTCTCGGCGATGACCGCGGGCTTGCAGGCGATGGCGTCACGGACAACCGCGAAGGAGTCGCGGTTGGAGACGAGGAGTGTGTAGAAGCCATCGAAGGTGGCACACACCTCTTTCAGTGCCGTTTCGACGTCCTTGCCCTGCGCGAGCTGATGGGCGACGAAGCGCGCACCGACCTCGGTGTCGTTCTCACTGTCGAATTCGACGCCCTGAGAGCGCAATTCGCGGCGGATCGTCGCATGGTTGGAGAACGAACCGTTGTGCACCAGGCACTGCTCCGGACCGACGGCGAAGGGGTGTGCACCCGACGGAGTCACAGCCGATTCCGTCGCCATGCGAGTATGTCCGACGCCCTGCCAGCCCGACGCCGATGCAAGGTTCCACTTCTGCGCTAGATCTCGTGGTGCACCAACACCTTTGAGCACGGTCAGGTCGGAGCCGAAGCCTGCGACGAGCGCCGTCGGAAAGGCGGAGCGGGCAGCGTCGAGGACGGTTGCCGAGTCGAGGTCCGCCGATACGACCAGCGTGTCGTCGACCTTCTGCGCGGCAACGGGTGTACCGAGCGTCGAGGTGAGAAGGGCTGCGGCGTCGGCAGGTTCGACGTCGGCGTCGAGGAGGCAGACGCAGCCGTGTCCGGCGGGCGCCCACTCCGGGTTGCCGTAGACGGCGATGCCCGCCGAATCAGCACCGCGGTCTTGCATCTCGCCGAGCATTCCGGAGAGGAGTTCCCCGAGGCGGGGATAGAGATCGGGGTTGCGCAGGTGCAACCCGACGATTCCGCACATGATGTGGACCTTTCGTTGGTTGGGGTGATCTCGACAAGC
>NZ_DLSO01000140.1:0-8224 GCF_002500165.1 Gordonia sp. UBA7860
TGTCTGACCGAACTCGATCAGCACCGACCCAGCGGGATTCGACGTGAATCCGCGGGTGATGGTGATGGGACGGAGTTCGTCGTCGGCCCTGCCGTCAGCTCGTGTGGTCACGAACTCAACTGTAGGAGATCACCCGGGTAGGTCGAACACCTGGCCCTGACGCACGAGGCCGACCGGCCCCGAGAAGGTGCTGCGCGCCTCGGCGAGGATCGCCTCGGCATCCGACCACGGTGCGACATGGGTGATCGCGAGCGATTTCGCGTCGGCCTTGGTCGCCATCTCCCCCGCCTCGATGCCCGACATGTGCAGGTGCGGAGGGCGCTCCGACGGTGCGTGCGTCCACGACGCCTCACACAAGAAGATGTCGGCATCCGCGGCGAGATCGATCACCGCGTCGCACGGACCCGAGTCGCCGCTGTAGGCGATGACCTGCCCCTCCGGACCGGTGAATCGCAGTCCGAACGTGGCGGGCGGATGGTCGACGCGGAAGGGTTCGATCGTGATGCCGCCCAACGTGATCTCGATGTTGTCCGACCACTCGTGGACGTCGAACGTATCGCTGATGTCGTCGATCTGACCGCCGAACTCGCTCGACGCCGCCCCGATCCGCAGCGCGGTACCCGTCGGCCCGTACAGCGACGCCAGTCCGGTCGCAGGCGTCGGCGCGTAGCGACGCCACACCAGCATTGCGGGCAGGTCGACGCAGTGATCGGCATGCAGATGGCTCAGCACGACGTCGACGTCATTCGGGTCGACGATCCGCTGCAGTTCCCCCATCACCCCGGGGCCGCAATCGACGAGCACGGGTCGATGGCCGGGAACGGTCAGCAGGTAGCCCGAGCAGGCCGCACCGGGGCCACCGACACTGCCCGAACAGCCCAGGACAGTCAGACGCATACGACCTACATTGCCACGCGCACATGGCGGGCAGACCACTTATCGGTCACAAGACACGCCGACTCGGACGTGTGACCGATCCGACGTCGGCGACACTCCGCACGTCAGACCGGATCCACCGGTCGGACAACAGGTCCGAGGAAGCGACTCGACAGCTTTGCGAACATCTCGGGGTCGCCGGTCGCCTGGAAGTGGCGCACCGCCTCGCGGCCGGTGTGCGGGTGGAGCAGATCGGATTCGGTGAGCACACGGAACAGATCCTTGGCGGTCTCCTCGGCGCTGGACACGAGCGTCACCTCGTCGCCCATCGCCAACTGGATCACGCCCGACAGCAACGGATAGTGGGTGCATCCGAGCACAACCGTGTCGACGTCGGCCTCCTGCAGCGGCTCGAGATATCCCTGCGCGAGACCAAGGATCTGCCTACCGCTGGTGATGCCGCGTTCGACGAAATCGACGAATCGCGGACATGCGACCGCGGTGATCTGGGCGTCGCGGGCGGCGGCGAACGAGTCCTGATACGCGCGCGAGGAGATCGTCGCCTCCGTGCCGATCACGCCGATGCGCCCGGTCTTCGTCGCGACGACGGCTCGACGGACCGCTGGCAGCACCACCTCGATCACCGGGATCGGCGCGTAGCGCTCGCGGGCATCGCGCAGGCAGGCCGCGGACGCGGTGTTGCAGGCGATCACGATTGCCTTGACCCCGCGCTCGGCGAGGTCGTCTCCGATCGCGAGGGCGTGTCGTCGGATCTCCGGAATGGTCAGCGGACCGTAGGGTCCGTTCGCGGTGTCGCCGATGTAGACGATGTCCTCGTCGGGCAGTTGGTCGATGATCGCGCGGGCAACGGTCAGCCCACCGACGCCGGAATCGAAGATGCCGATAGGCGCGTCGGTGCGTGTGTTGGTGACTATGACCGCACCCCCGGTGTTGTCGGACCATACGGAGATACAGGACCCGATGAGGCCGTCGGGCGTCGGCGACGATCCCGGTCGGCGAGGAACCACGCGGCGAGTACACCGCCGATGGCGCCGAACAGATGTCCCTGCCACGAGACCCCGAAGGTGCCGGGGAACACGCCCCACAGCACCGATCCGTATACGAGAAAGAGGATGACTCCGATCGCGATCTGCGTGAGGTCGCGGTTGAAGAGTCCGCGTACGAGCAGGTATGTCAGCCAACCGAAGATGATGCCCGACGCCCCGACCGTGACGCTGTACGACGGCGCGAACAACCAGACACCGATGCCCGACACGATCCAGACGATTGCGGTGACGATGAGGAAGCGTTTGCTCAGCAGCAGAATGAATCCCAGCACGACGAGCGGGATCAGATTGGCGAACAGGTGCTGCCAATCGGCGTGCAGGAACGGCGCCCACAGGATGCCGTCGAGTCCGTCGATCTGGCGTGGTTCGATGCCGGCGCGATCAAGGTCGTAGTGAGTTGCGGCGTCGATCGCCTCGACGATCACGAGCACCGCGACGATGAACGCCATCACGATCGCCGACCGCGCCCACAGCGGCCGCGCGCCGCGCGTGGGGGTGGTGCTCGGTGTCATCTCGTTCCTTCGTCGGGTGGTCTCGACAAGCTCGACCAGCGGGTTCAGCTCGACCAGCGGTGGTCTCGACAGGCTCGACCAGCGAGGGTAGCTCGACCAGTGGTGGTCTCGATAAGCTCGACCAGCGGGTTGGGCTCGACCAGCGGGTTGGGCTCGACCAGCAGTGGTCTCGACAAGCTCGACCAGCGGAGGCGGCTAAGCCCAGAGCTGTCCCTCGAGTGCCTGCTCGGCATCCTCAAGGCTACCGTCGTAGGCCCCGGTGGACAGATACTTCCACCCCGCGTCGGGCACGACCAATCCGATGTCGGCGCGTCGACCCTCCTTGAGCGCCTTGCGGCCGATGCCGCGGGCGGCCTGCAGGATCGCGCCCGTCGACACTCCGGCGAAAATGCCCTCGAGGTCGATGAGTTCGCGGACCCGCGCGACGGCGTCGACGCCCTGAACGGAGTATCGGCGGGTCAGCACCGATTCGTCATACAGCTCGGGCACAAAACCCTCGTCGATGTTGCGCAGGCCGTACACCTCGTCGCCGTATCGCGGTTCGGCCGCGACGATCTCGATGTCGGGGTCGCGTTCGCGCAGATACCGTCCGACGCCCATCAACGTTCCGGTGGTGCCGAGACCCGCGACGAAGTGGGTGATCTCGGGAAGATCGGCGAACAGTTCCGGGCCGGTGCCCTCGTAGTGCGCGCGCCAGTTGGCCTCATTGCCGTACTGGTAGAGCATCACCCAATCGGGGTGCTCCGCTGCGAGTTCCTTGGCTATACGGACGGCGGTATTCGAGCCGCCCGCGGCTGGTGACGAAATCACCTCGGCGCCGTACATGCGCAGCAGTGATCGACGTTCGTCCGAGGTGTTCTCGGGCATCACGCAAATCAAGTGGTAGCCCTTGAGCTTCGCGGCCATGGCAAGCGAGATACCGGTGTTGCCGCTCGTGGGTTCGAGGATCGTCGACCCCGGCTGCAGCAGGCCGTCGGCTTCGGCTTGCTCGATCATGCGCAGCGCCGGCCGGTCTTTGGTCGAGCCGGTGGGGTTGCGATCTTCGAGCTTGGCCCAGAGCCGCACGTGCGGACCGTCGTCGGTGTCGTCCCACCTCGGTGAGAGGCGTTGCAGTCCGATCAGGGGCGTGTTCCCGACGGATGAGATCAGCGACGTGTAGCGCGCCACGAAATCCCTATCGTCCGAGCGCTGGCAGTGCGCCGCCGGCGACCGCGGGCAGGATGGTGACCTCGTCGCCGTCGTCGATCGTGGTCGCGAGACCGCCGGAGAAGCGCACGTCCTCGTCGTTGACGTAGATGTTGACGAAGCGGTGCAGCTTGCCCGCGGCCGCACCATCCGTGGCAACTAGGCGTTCCTTGAGGCCGGGGTTGGCAGTCTCGAGATTGTCGATGAGCTCCGACAGCGTCGAGCCGGAACCCTCGACCCGCTTCTCGCCGCCGGTGTGCGTACGCAGGATGGTCGGGATGGACACGGTGACCGTCATGGTTGATTCAGCTCCTGATCTCGATGGGTTCTTCGGTGACATCACCGTCGATGATGCGGTAACTCCGGATCTCGGTGTCGTCGGCGTCGCGCGTGGACACGAGGACGTAATGCGCCTGGGGTTCGCTGGCATAGGAGACGTCGGTGCGGCTCGGGTATGCCTCTGTGGCGGTGTGAGAGTGATAGATGACGATCGGCTCCTCGTCGTTGCGATCCATCTCCCGCCAGACCTTCAGTTGCTCCGTCGAATCGAAGCGGTAGAACGTCGGCGACCGCTCGGCGTTGACCATCGGGATGAACCGGACGGGACGGTCGGAGCCCTCCGCGCCTGCGATCACCCCGCACGCCTCGTCCGGATGATCGGCGCGCGCATGCGCGACCATCTCGTCGACCAACTCCTGGCTGATCTGCAGCACTCGCTCTCCTCGAAGTGAACGGATAAACGTCCTGACGAACAACGTGCCCCTCGACGCCGCTATTCCGAGACCCCGGTGACGACTCCGGCAGCTACGCGATGCCGGTGGTCGTGATCGCCGACGGCGCGAGGTCGGCGTAGGAGGGCACGCCCGCCACCGAATCGGCGGCCAGCACCGCGTTGACGATCGCGCGTTGGGTGACCGTCACGGCGACGCGGCAGATCTCGGCGAGGACAGCGACGTCGGGGTTCATCCCCGACGGCACGAACGCCGCGGGCTCGGTCGGCTGTGCTCCGGTCGCAACCGCGAAGATGGTGTCGCCGTCGAGCGGCGAGTGCACGGGGTGGATGGCGCGGGCGAGCCCGTCGTGCGCCGACATCGCGATTCGACGTACCGACGCGGCGTCGAGTTCGGCGTCGGTCGCCACCACGCCGATCGTCGTGTTGAGCACGGTCTGTTTGGCAGCGACCTCGGCCAATCGCGCGGCATCCGAGCTGTCCGGGCGGGCGAGTCCGTAATACGCGAGGTCGTGTTCTGTTGCACCCCAAGGCAATCCGGTAGTCGGATCGATCACCGAGCCCACCGGGTTGGCGACGATCAACGCGCCGACGGTGATGCCCGACGCCGCGCCGGTCTCGATGCGCGACGACGCCGTACCCACTCCACCTTTCAGTCCGCCCGCCCGAGCTCCGGCCCCGCCGCCGACACTGCCCTGAGCGACCTCGGCGCCCGCAGCCTGCAGCGCCGCGTGTCCGAAGCCCGCGTCCGGACGGTTGGTCCACCCGCCCATCGGGAGGTCGAAGATGACGGCCGCCGGAACAATCGGGACCACGCCGCCCTGGGCGTTCATCGGTAAGCCACGACCCGACTCCTCGAGCCCGGCCATCACCCCGTCCGCGGCGGCAAGTCCGTAGGCGCTGCCGCCCGTCAGGACTATCGCGTGCACCGTGGTGACGGTGTTCGACGGATCGAGCAGGTCTGTCTCGCGAGTCCCAGGTCCGCCGCCCCGCACGTCGACAGCCGCCGTCGGGGCATGGGTCGCTCCATCCGGCGTGCTGACGACCACGACCGTCGTACCTGTCGCCCACCCCGTTCCGGGCGGATCGTCGGGTCCGCCGAGGCCGAGCGTGGCGTCTGCATCGACGAGGTGGTGATGACCGACGGCGATGCCTGCCACATCGGTGATGCGATCACCGGCGGGAGCCCAGCCGGTCATCACATCATCGCCTCGACGAGCAGCTCCTGGATGACGGTCAGCCAGTGATAGACGTCGAGGTGGGCGGCGTGCGGATGGTCGGGCGGGAGCTGGTCGGGGGTGTCCTCGGAGATCCCGAGCATTGCGCCCAGCGCGAGGCGGACGTCGTTGAGCGCGGTCAGCCAGCACATCGCCTCCTCCTCGGTGAGCGAGACGTCGCCGCCGCCGTCGGGCAGGGTCGCGAGCATCGTCGTCGACGCCGCGAGTTTGGCGTCGATGATCTTGGGTTCGTTGACGCTGCGCAGTGCCGCGTTGAGCCGCCCGTTCACGGCGTCCGCGGTGAGTTCGGTGTCCTGGTCGGGACGATGAAAGTCGGGAAGCAAACGGCCGAGGGTCGCATCCGTCGGGGCGCTCGAGTGTCCGGTCCGGATGCCGGTCAGCTCGGCGAGGTCGTCACGCGGCGCGCTCGCCTCACGTTCCGTGAGCAACTCCGACATCGACGCCACCATCGACGCGAGGAGCTCGGACTCGTGAGACTCCAACGACGTCGTGTACCGCACCGAGCGTCCTCGGCCCTTGCGTTTGAAAACGCGCACTCGTATGTCCCGCCCGCTGTTAGCTGTCGCGCTGCATCGTCGCCCACAGACCCGCGGCGTGCAGTTTGGTCACGTCGGATTCCATCTTGTCGCGGTCGCCCGACGACACCACGGCCTTGCCCTCGGTGTGCACCTGCATCATGAGCTGGTTCGCCTTGGATTCGGAGTATCCGAAGACCTTCTGGAAGACGAAGGTCACGTAGCGCATCAGATTGACCGGATCGTCCCAGACGATGGTCACCCAGGGACGGTCGAACGCCGACGCGGCGTCGGCAACGGCCGGGTCGGCCACGGCCGTGCCACCGCTTCCGCCGCCGCTTCCGGGGGTAGCCTCATGCGCACGAATATCGTCAGGCGCCATACAAACTAGGGTAAGGGATCGTGACCATCCGCAACACCGCCCTGCTCACCGACCAGTACGAGCTCACCATGGTCTCCGCCGCGCTGCGGCACCCGATCGCACACCGGCAGTGTGTGTTCGAGGTGTTCGCGCGCCGTCTCCCCGACGGCCGCCGGTACGGGGTCGTCGCGGGCACCGCTCGTATCCTCGATGCGCTGACGCAGTTCCGCTTCGGCGACGACGAGATCGCCGTCGTCGAACGCTTCCTCGACGACGAGACCGTCGAGTGGCTGCGCAACTACGAATTCACCGGCGACATCGACGGATATCGCGAGGGTGAGCTGTACTTCCCCAACTCGCCGATCCTCACCGTGCGCGGAACCTTCGCCGAGGCGGTGGTACTCGAGACGCTGATCTTGTCGATCCTCAACCACGACAGCGCCATTGCCTCCGCGGCCGCCCGCATGGTCAGCGCGGCCAGCAGGCGCCCGATCATCGAGATGGGATCGCGTCGCACGCATGAGTGGGCGGCCGTGGCGAGCGCACGGGCCGCCTACCTCGCGGGTGTCGCGGCAACGTCGAACCTCGAGGCGGCGCGTACCTACGGCGTGCCGAGCGCGGGAACCGCGGCGCACTCGTTCACCCTCGCGTTCACCGAACCCGACGGCACCAACGAGAAGGCAGCGTTCGCCGCGCAGATCGAGACACTCGGTGTCGGTACCACGCTGCTCGTCGACACCTTCGACATCACCCAGGGCGTACGCAACGCCGTCGAGGTGGCCGGTCCCGAGCTCGGTGCAGTCCGTATCGATTCCGGCGATCTCGGCGTGTTGGCACGTCAGGTCCGCGAGCAACTCGACGAGCTGGGCGCTCCGAACACTAAGATCGTCGTCTCCGGTGACCTCGACGAATATGCGATCGCGTCGCTGCGCGCCGAGCCCGTCGACACCTATGGCGTCGGAACCTCGTTGGTCACCGGCAGCGGCGCCCCGACTGCGGGCATGGTCTACAAGCTGGTCGAGGTCGACGGCATCCCCGTCGCCAAACGCGCCAGCCACAAGGAGTCGAAGGGCGGCGCGAAAAATGCCGTGCGGGTCGCGCGTCCCACCGGCACCATCGTCGAGGAGATCCTCTACCGCGCCGAAACACCGACACCGGACGTTCCGGGACACGTCGTCCGCCCGTTGCAGATCCCGCTGGTTCGCGGTGGGCGTCGCGTCGACGACCTTCCGACGCTCGACGACGCGCGCGCGTTCCTCGCCGAAGGTCTGGTCAGCCTGCCGTGGGAGGGACTCGGACTCTCGCACGGAGATCCCGCCGTACCGACGCGTTTCCAACTCGGCTGACAGCCCAGGGAACCGATCCCCACCCGCCCACGTCCAAGCATCGAACCGGTAGCGAGCAACCCAACTACTCAAGCACCTGAGCACACGAGCAACCGCAACCGATCAGACAGCAGCCGATCACACAGCAGCCCAGCCACGACCCGAGGAGATCGGAATGTCCAGCCCACACTTCGACGACGACGTCAGTCCAGCCCAAGCGCTCATCGTCGTCGACGTCCAGAACGACTTCTGTGAGGGTGGCGCACTGGGCGTGAACGGCGGCACTGCGGTCGCGCGGTCGCTGAAGTCATTGACGGACGACTACGGCATCGTCGTGGCCACGCGTGACTACCACATCGATCCGGGCGCACATTTCTCCGATGATCCCGACTTCGTCGACACCTGGCCGCCGCAC
>NZ_DLSO01000140.1:8420-9132 GCF_002500165.1 Gordonia sp. UBA7860
GTCGACACCTGGCCGCCGCACTGCAGGGTCGGGACGGACGGCGTCGCGTTCTCGCCCCAGTTCGATACCTCCGAGGTCCAAGAGGTGTTCTCCAAGGGTGCCTATAGCGCGGCGTACTCGGGATTCGAGGGCGCTTCGGACGACGGCACCACGCTCACCGACTGGCTCCGCGCCCATGACGTGCGCAGTGTCGACGTGGTCGGCATCGCCACCGATCACTGCGTACGCGCCACTGCGATCGACGCCGCGAACGAGGGTTTCGACACCCGCGTCCTGTTGAACTTCACTGCGGCAGTCTCCGAACCGACCGCCAACGCCGCGCTGACAAGCATGCGCGACGCCGGCGTCACGCTCGTGGGCGATCTGGTCTACGGCGGACAGGCCGCTTCCTAGTGACCGACCTATCTGTAGCGAATGCCGCCAAGTCGGACGCCTCGGGGCCAACTACCTCGCGGGCGACCGGGCTCCCGCCGGTGACCGCCCTCCTCGACACCGCCGTGACCGCGCTGTCGGGCAAACGCCGCGACGGGCAGGTCCGCATGGCCTCCGCCGTCGCCAACGCCATCGACACCGGTCAGCACCTCGCAGTGCAGGCGGGTACGGGCACGGGAAAGTCGTTGGCCTATCTCGTGCCTGCCATCCGGCACGCCGTCGAATCCGGCGACACGGTGGTGGTCTCCACGGCGACCATCGCACTGCAGCGCCAACTGGT
>NZ_DLSO01000119.1:0-54239 GCF_002500165.1 Gordonia sp. UBA7860
CACAAACATCTTGACAAGCTCCGCGCGCGGCGTCGAATCCGACCACCGTCACCGGCGTTCGGATGAGAGGGAATCCGGTGAGAATCCGGAACTGTCCCGCAGCGGTATGTCGGAACGACCGCCGTCACCACGCACTGGGCGAAAGCCCGGGAAGCGACGGCCACTAGGAATCTCGCCTCATGTGAGCCCGCCGACGAGTCCGAAGACCTGCCTCCTGTACCGGTCGCGCCGCGACCGGTGGCTCGCCGCCTCGTGGACCGGGCGCAGGTCGATCAGCGTGTCGTGGTGTCTTCTGCACACCACCCGGGGCTCGTCGACTCTCCCTGCATGGCGGTGAACCGTCCACGTCGAATGCAGGAGTTCACGAACTCATGTCCATCAATTCAGCACACACCACCGTCGCCGAGATGGCGTCGAACTCGGTTGGCAAGCCGTTCACCGCCACCGTGCCCGGCACGCCGCGGATCGGCCCGCGCCGCGAACTCAAGCGGGCAATCGAAGGCTACTGGGCGGGCAGCGTCAGCGCTGCCGAGCTCGACCAGATCGCAGCCGGACTGCGACGCGACACCGTCGAACAGTTGGCCGCAGTCGGTTTCGACTCGATACCGGTCAACACCTTCTCCTACTACGACCAGATACTCGACACCGCAGTCCTTCTCGGTGCACTCCCCCAGCGGTTCGACGGCATCGCCGATCCACTCGACCGATACTTCGCCGCGGCACGTGGCACCGCCGACATCGCTCCCCTTGAGATGACCAAGTGGTTCGACACCAACTACCACTATCTGGTTCCCGAAATCGGCGGCGACACCACGTTCGGGTTGCACCCCGACAAGGTCCTCGGCGAGATCGCCGAAGCACACGCACACGGCGTCGAAGCCCGACCGGTCATCGTCGGGCCGATCACCTTCCTGGCACTCGCCAAGGCCGGCGACGACGCTCCGGCGCCGCTGACGAGGATCGACGACCTACTCGGGGTGTACGAGCAGTTGCTCGTACAACTCGCACGGGCCGAGGTCGCGTGGGTCCAGATCGACGAGCCGGTGCTGGTCACCGATTATGCCGAAGACCTTCCCGCACTGGCCAATTCGGTGTACTCGAGGCTCGGCGCTGTCGCCGACCGTCCGTCGCTCTTCGTCAACACCTACTTCGGTGACCCCGGCGCGTCTCTCGCTGCCCTGGCACGCACGCCCGTCGAGGCCATCGGTGTCGACCTCGTCGCGGGTTCGGTCGACTCGGTCGTCGTGGTCCCAGAACTCGCCGACAAGCTGCTCGTCGCAGGCGTCGTCGACGGTCGCAACATCTGGCGCACCGACCTCGACAAGGCGCTCGCGACCCTTGGCACCCTGTTGGGATCGGCACGCGCGCTTGCTGTTTCGACATCGTGCTCGACGCTGCACGTGCCCTACACGCTCGACACCGAGGACGAACTCGACGACAAGCTGCGAGGCTGGCTGGCATTCGCCGCGCAGAAGTATGACGAGGTCGGGGTGCTCGCGCGCGCACTGCGCAACGGTCGGGAGTCGGAGCGGGAGGCCTTCGAGGCGTCCGCCGCGGCGCTGGCCACGCGTGCAAGTGATCCGCGTGTCCACGTCCCTGCCGTTCGTTCTCGTCTGGCCGCGGTCACCGACGACGACGTCACACGGATGCCCGCCGAAGAGCGCATCGCGGCTCAGAACTCGCAGCTCGACCTTCCGCCCCTGCCGACCACCACGATCGGCTCCTACCCGCAGACCTCGGCGATCCGACTTGCCCGTGCCGCGCTGCGTTCGGGTGAGATCGACGAGGCCGAATACCAGCGGCGCATGCGCGCCGAGATCGCCGATGTGGTTGCGCTACAGGAGAAAATCGGACTCGACGTACTCGTGCACGGGGAACCCGAGCGCAACGACATGGTCCAGTACTTCGCCGAACAGCTCGACGGCTTCTTCGCCACGGCCAACGGGTGGGTTCAGTCGTACGGAACCCGGTGCGTGCGGCCGCCGATCCTGTACGGCGACGTCGAGCGCACGCATCCGATGACCGTGGACTGGATCACCTACGCGCAGTCGCTGACCAACAAACCGGTGAAGGGAATGCTGACCGGCCCGGTGACGATCCTCGCGTGGTCGTTCGTGCGTGACGACCAGCCGCTCGCGGAGTCGGCCGATCAGATTGCGCTGGCGATCCGCGACGAGACCGTCGACCTCGAGAATGCCGGGATCACCATCATCCAGGTCGACGAACCGGCACTGCGCGAGCTCCTCCCCCTGCGTGACGCTGACAAGCAGAACTACCTCGATTGGGCGGTACGCGCGTTCCGGCTCGCGACATCCGGAGTGGCCGACTCGTCGCAGATCCACACCCATCTCTGCTACTCGGAGTTCGGTGAGGTCATCGGCGCGATTGCCGACCTCGACGCCGACGTCACGTCGATCGAGGCTGCCCGCTCGGCGATGGAGATCCTCGACGACCTCAACGCCGTCGGGTTCTCGAACGGCGTGGGTCCGGGTGTCTACGACATCCACTCGCCTCGCGTACCGGGCACGGCGGAGATCGAACGGTCACTACGCGCGGCGTTGAAGGCCGTTGGCCCGCAACGACTCTGGGTCAACCCCGACTGCGGACTCAAGACCCGCACACCCGGCGAGGTGATCGCGTCGCTGAGCAACCTCGTCACCGCCGCGACGACAGTGCGTGCCGACGTCGAGCGCTGACGTCGGGGGATTGACGTAGAGCGCTGACGACCAGGGAGTCGGCGGGATGACTCCATCTCGTCGATTCCCCGTCGATTGTCTCGTATCGTTTCAGTCATGATCATCGAGGCGCTGGTCGCAGAGATCATCGACCTCGCGGACACCCGCTCCCGAGTGGTCGTCGGATTCACCGGGCCACCGGGGGCGGGCAAGACGACGGTCGCACGTCGGGCGACTCTCGAACTCGCCGGTCGCCTCGGCGACGCACACATCGGATATCTCCCGATGGATGGTTTCCATCTCGCGACACCGATGCTGCACCTCCTCCGCCGCACCGAACGACGTGGGGCGCCAGACACCTTCGACGTCGACGGATTCGTCACGGCGCTCCGCAGGGCCGCTACGCCCGACACCGAGGTCTACGCACCCGACTTCGATCACAACCTCGGCGAGCCGATCGCCGCGTCGGCACTGATCCCCGCAACAGCGAGAATCGTTGTCGTCGAAGGCAACTACCTCGCATTCGACGGCGCATGGGCGCCGGTTCGTCGACTCATCGACCGCATATGGTTCGTCGACCTCCCCGACGCCATCCGACATGAACGCCTCCTGGCGCGGCACGTGGCCACCGGGCGGAGCGTCGACGATGCGCTCGAGTGGATCAGGAGCGTCGACGACCCGAACGCTGCCCTGATCCGAACGATCCGTGACCGCTGCGACGGCACACTCGACGCAACCGTCATCGAGTGAGCCGCCGCTGAGATCCGTATGACAGCTCGCCCGCATAACCGGGCTCAGCGCATACTGATCTACTCCCGGGTCTACTCCCGGGCAGCGACTAGTCCGGTCAACAAACCGTTGCGCCTCAACCGATTTCGATCAGCAAGTCGCCGGGTGAAACCTGCTGCACCGACGTCACCGCGACCCGAGCGACCTTGCCGCCGACCGGCGCAGTGATGGTCGCCTCCATCTTCATGGCCTCGATCGTGCCGATCGCCGCGCCCGCTGCGATCTCGTCGCCGACATTCACCGAGAGCGACACGACGCCCGCGAAGGGAGCGCCCACGTGATTCGGATTCGCCCGATCGGCGCGCTCGGCGGCGGCGACCTTGGAGTCGACGGACCGATCTCGCACGGCGACCGGCCGCAACTGACCGTTGAGCACACACATCACCGTGCGCATGCCCTTCTCGTCGGGTTCGCTGATCGCCTCGAGCCCAATCAGAAGTTCGACGCCGGGCTCGAGCTCCACACGATGCTCGTCGCCATAGCGCAGTCCGTAGAAGAACTGATTGGCCGAGAGCCTCGACGTGTCACCGTAGGTTTCCTGATGCTCCTCAAATTCCCTTGTCGGACCAGGGAACAACAGCCTGTTGAGGGTTTCCTGTCGCGGCCTGCCCGCCGTGTCGAGTGCGGTGTCGTCGGCTGCACTGAGTTCTTCGACGGGGCGCGGGGCCGTGCGACCGGCGAGCGCACGGGTGCGCAAGGGCTCCGGCCATCCGCCAGCGGGCTCGCCCAATTCGCCACGGAGGAAGCCGATCACGGAGTCGGGGATGTCGTAGGCGCCGGGGTTCGCAGCAAAATCAGCGGGCGCGATGCCTTGCCCGACGAGGGCAAGAGCAAGGTCGCCGACAACCTTCGACGACGGAGTCACCTTGATCAGACGCCCCAGCATCGCATCGGCGGCAGCGTAGGCCTCTTCGACGGCCTCGAAGCGGTTGCCGAGCCCCAACGCGATGGCCTGCTGACGCAGATTCGACAGCTGTCCGCCCGGGATCTCGTGCGAGTAGACGCGCCCGGTCGGTGCGGGAACACCGGATTCGAAGGGAGCGTACACCTTTCGCACCGCTTCCCAGTACGGCTCGAGATCGCAGACCGCCTTGAGGTCTAGCCCCGTATCGCGCTCGGTGTGCGCGAACGCCGCGACGATTGCCGACAGGGGCGGCTGACTCGTCGTGCCCGCCAGAGGTGCCGACGCGCCGTCGACGGCGTCGGCGCCGGCGTTTACGGCCGCCAGGTACGTCGCCAACTGCCCGCCAGGGGTGTCGTGGGTGTGGACGTGGATCGGTAGGTCGAACTCGCGACGCAACGCGCGGACCAACTTGTCGGCCGCGGGTGCACGCAGCAGACCCGCCATGTCCTTGATCGCGAGGACATGCGCACCGGCGTCGACGATCTGCTCCGCCAGGCGCAGGTAGTAGTCGAGCGTGTAGAGCTTCTCGTCGGGGTTCGCGAGATCACCCGTGTAGCTCATCGCGACCCCGGCGACCGCACGGTCGGTCTCGAGTACCGCGTCGATGGCGGGTCGCATCTGCTCGATGTTGTTGAGCGCGTCGAAGATTCGGAAGATGTCGATGCCCACGTCCGTCGCCTCGGCGACGAACGCGGTCGTCACCTTCTGCGGGTAGGGCGTGTAGCCGACGGTGTTGGCACCGCGCAGCAGCATCTGCAGGCAGATGTTGGGAATCTCTTCGCGCAACTGCGCCAACCGATCCCACGGATCCTCCTTCAGAAATCGCAGCGCGACGTCGTAGGTGGCACCACCCCAACACTCGACGGACAGCAGCTGCGGGGTGGTCGCCGCGACATACGGGGCGACCGCCAGCATTCCGCTCGTCCGGACGCGCGTCGCGAGCAGCGACTGATGGGCGTCGCGGAAGGTCGTGTCGGTGACACCGACCGCAGCGCGCTCGCGAAGGTCGCGCGCAAAACCGTTGGGCCCTAAAGTCAACAGTCGCTGCCGCGAGCCATCGGGCGGCGCGAGTAATTGCGCGCGGTCGAGCGCGGGAAGCTTGTCACGCGGATACACCGTGCTCGGGCGTTCCCCGTGCGGCTTGTTGACCGTCACGTCCGCGAGATACGAGAGAATGCGCGTACCGCGGTCGGCAGATCCACGCGAATTCAACAGCCACGGGCGGTCTTCGATGAACGAGGTCGTCACGTGTCCCGCGGCGAAGTCTGGGTCGTCGAGCACCGCCTGCAGGAATGGAATGTTGGTGGCCACACCGCGAATGCGGAACTCCGCCAAGGCACGTCGTGCACGTCGCACCGCAGTGTCGAAGTCGCGACCGCGGCAGGTCAGCTTAACCAGCATCGAGTCGAAGTGGCCGCTGATCTCTCCGCCGAGAACCGCACCGCCGTCGAGTCGGATGCCTGCACCACCGGGGGTGCGGTAGGCGGTGATACGCCCGACGTCGGGCCGGAAACCGTCCGACGGGTCCTCGGTGGTGATCCGGCACTGCAACGCGGCACCGCGGATGGCGATCGAGTCCTGACTCAACCCCAAGTCGTCGAGGGACTGCCCCGACGCCACCCGCAACTGCGCACCGACAAGGTCGACGTCGGTGATCTCCTCGGTCACCGTGTGCTCCACCTGAATGCGCGGATTCATTTCGATGAAGACGTGCCGACCCTGTTCATCGACCAGGAATTCGACGGTCCCGGCGCACGAATAGCCGATCTGCTTGGCGAACGCAACGGCGTCGGCGCAGATCCGCTCCCGTAGTTGCGGATCGAGGTTTGGCGCCGGAGCCAACTCGACGACCTTCTGGTGCCGACGCTGCACGCTGCAGTCGCGCTCGAAGAGATGGATGACATTGCCCTGCGTGTCGGCCAGGATCTGCACTTCGATGTGGCGCGGATTGATCACGGCCTGCTCGAGAAACACCGTCGGGTCGCCGAATGCGGTGTCGGCTTCGCGGGATGCCGCCGAAATGGCTTCGGCGAGATCCTCACGCTTCGCGACGCGGCGCATACCGCGACCCCCGCCGCCGGCCACCGCCTTGACGAAGACCGGGAACTGCATGTCGGCAGATGCCGCAACCAACTCGTCGACGTCGGCCGACGGCTCCGACGACGCCAACACCGGCAACCCGGCAGCCTTCGCTGCGGCGATGGCCTCGGCCTTGTTGCCGGTCAGCTCGAGTACATGCGCGGGCGGTCCGACGAACGTGATGCCGTGCTCGGCACACGCCGCGGCCAAGCCTGCGTTCTCCGACAGGAAGCCGTAGCCGGGATAAACCGCATCTGCACCCGAATGCAGTGCGGCACCGATGATCTCGTCGACGGAAAGGTACGCGCGGACCGGATGCCCCGGTACGCCGATCTGGTACGACTCGTCGGCCTTCAAGCGGTGCAGTGAATTGCGATCCTCATACGGGAAGACCGCGACGGTGCCCGCACCGAGTTCGTATGCAGCGCGAAACGCTCGGATCGCGATCTCACCGCGATTGGCAACCAGGACTTTCTCAAACATCTCGGGTCACAACTTCCATTCGTCGAGGTCACACCGTGAAGGCCGTGTGTGGCCGTGACCCACAGCGGGTCCCGTAACAATCGTCGCGGTCCAACTTATCCTAAAGTGAGGTCGTTGTCTCACTTTTGTCTCACGATGTGAGCTCGCGCTGCGCTGGACCGGTGTATCCACTCAGCGGGCGGATCAACGCGTTCGACGCTGCCTGCTCCATGATGTGCGCTGTCCATCCCGTGATGCGGCTCATCACGAAAATCGGGGTGAACGACCCGATATCGAATCCCATCAGGTGGTAGGCGGGTCCGGTCGGGAAGTCGAGATTCGGCTTGATGCCGGTCCGGTCGGCCATGAGCTGCTCGAGCTCGGTGTAGATACCCAGCCACCTGGTGTCTTCCACGTGCTCGGAAATCTCCACGAGTGCGTCGCGCATCGTCGGGACTCGCGAATCACCGTTCTTGTAGACGCGGTGGCCGAATCCCATCACCTTGTCTTTGTTCGCGAGCTTGTGTTGGAGCCACTCACGGGCTCGTTCCGGACGATCGATCTCGATCATGTCGTACATGACAGCCTCGTTCGCCCCACCGTGCAGTGATCCTTTCAGGGCGCCGATGGCCGCGGTGACTGCGCTGTAGATGTCGGACTGGGTAGACGTCACCACGCGGGCCGCGAACGTCGAGGCATTGAAGCTGTGCTCGGCGTAGAGCACCATCGACTTCTCGAATGCTTTGACGATGACGGGGTCAGGTACTTCACCGAAGCACATCGTCAAGAAGTTCTCGGCGTAGCCGAGCGCGTGATGAGGCGGGATCGGGTCGAGGCCGCGTCGTCGACGCATGTCCGCGGCGACGATCATCGGCAGTACGGCGAACATCCGCAACGATTTGTCGAAGTTTGCAGTCGAACTGGCGTCGTCCTCGTCCGGGTCCTCGGTGCCGAGGTAGCTGATCGCCGTCCGTACGACGTCCATCGGGTGGCAGTTCTCCGGGATTCGAGCGAGGACGGCCTGGGTCGAACGATCGAGCCGACGGCTCGCGCGCTCCCGCTGGGTGAACGCCGCCAGCTCGTTGTCGGTCGGCAGCTCACCGTGCCAGAGAAGGTAGGCGACCTGTTCGAAACTGCAGTGGGTTGCCAGATCCTGTACCGCGTAGCCGCGGTAGGTCAATGAGTTCGTTTCGGGAACCACCTTGGAGATCGCGGTCGTGTCGACGACGACGCCCGCGAGCCCCTTGTGAATGGTCGGCTGATCAACCGATGGTGCGCTCATGAGATTGTCTCCGTGGTCGTGACCTCCGCGTCATTGGCAGCGGGCAGTCGGAAGGTGAAGAGTTCGGAATCGAAGTCGTTGTAGTCGGCGTAGCGGAGCAGCTCGTACAGGCGGCTGCGATGCTGCATGCCGTCGAGAAGACCGACTTGCGTTCCCTCCGTTGCCAATTCGCGCAATCCCGCCTCCACCGCGCCCATCGCGATTCGCAGTGTGGTGACGGGATAGATGACGGCGTTGTATCCGACGTCGGAGAGCTGTCGGGCGGTGAGGAGTTCGGACTTGCCGAACTCGGTCATGTTGGCCAACAACGGAACGTCCACCGCGGCGCGAAACTCCTCGAACTCCGACAGATCACGCAGCGCCTCGGTGAAGATGAGATCGGCACCCGCGTCGGCGTAGGCCCTGGCGCGGTCGATCGCGGCGTCGAGCCCCTCGATCGCCCGTGCGTCGGTGCGCGCACAGATCACGAAGTTCTCGTCACGGCGCGCAGACACGGCCGCGGCGAGGCGCTTGAGCATGTCCGCCGTGGGCACAACGTCCTTGCCGTCGAGGTGGCCGCACCGCTTCGGGTTGACCTGATCCTCGAGGTGGCATCCGGACAACCCCGTGTCCTCGAGCGCTGCGACCGTCCGCGCCGCGCTCATCGGTTCACCGAAGCCGGTGTCGGCGTCGACGAGAGTGGGCAGATCCGTCGCACGTGCGATCTGCCCGCCCCGGTCGGCCACCTCGCTGAGCGTGGTGAGTCCGATGTCTGGGAGTCCGAGGTCGGCTGACAGGACAGCGCCGGAGACGTAGACACCCTCGAACCCAACGTCTGCCACGAGTTTTGCCACCAGCGGCGAGAACGCTCCCGGCCACCGTTGCAGGTCACCGGACGCGAGTCCGGCTCGGAGCGCTCGACGCTTGTCCGCGGCGCTCACCGCGGAGGAGAACAGGCCGGACGTGGCGTTCTGCTGGGGCATCAGAAGATCCCCGAGCCGACCGAGGGTGCCTTGTCGAGCACCACCGGCAACACGTGGGGGACCAGAGCGTCGAGGCCGTCTGCACCGAGACCGGCAAGACCCTCCGCAGCCGTCAGGAAGCGCTGCTGCTCGCTCGCCTCGATGACGCCGTCGGCCATGGTGGCGAACTTCGCTTCGTACTGCGCACGCGCGAAGGGACGCGCACCGAGTGGATGCGCGTCTGCGACGGCCAATTCGTCGGTGATCACCTCGCCGTTCTTGAGGGTGATGACCGCCTTCGCGCCGAATGCCTTCTCAGCGGGGTCGGTCGAGTGGTAGCGACGTGTCCACTCTGGGTCTTCGACGGTCGAGATCTTGCGCCACAGCTCGATGGTGTCGGGCCGATTGGCACGCTCGGGAGCGTAGGAGGCCTCGTGATGCCACGTGCCGTCCTGCAGTGCGACCGCGAAGATGTACATCACCGAGTGATCGAGGGTCTCCCGGCTCGCCGTGGGATCGAACTTCTGCGGATCACCCGACCCGGTGCCGATGACGTAGTGGGTGTGGTGACTGGTATGCAGGACGATCGAATCGATATCGTCGAGATTCGCGATCTTCTCCCGCATCCGGCGCGCGAGGTCGATGGGCGCCTGGCTCTGGTACTCGGCCGAGTGCTCCTTCGTAAAGCTGTCAAGAATCGCACGCTTGGCCTCTCCTGGTCCCGGAAGCGGAATCTCGTAGACCTTGTCGGGTCCGCCCAGCATCCACGCGATCACACCGTCCTCGCCCTCCCAGATCGGCGCGGGCGCACCCTCTCCGCGCATCGCGCGGTCGACGGCCTCGATGGCGATCTTTCCCGCGTGGGCCGGCGCGTATGCCTTCCAGCTGGAGATGAGACCCTTGCGGGACTGTCGGGTGGCGGTGGTCAGGTGAAGCGCCTGGCCCACAGCCTGGTAAATGGTCTCGACGTCGAGATGCAGCATGGTGCCGAGTCCTGCGGCCACGGAGGGGCCGAGGTGCGCGACATGGTCGATCTTGTGCTCGTGCAACGACATTCCGCGCACCAGGTCGATCTGGATCTCATATGCGGTGGCCAAGCCACGGATCAGGTCGGCACCGGTCGCACCAACGTGCTGGGCCACGGCGGCCAGCGGGGGGATGTTGTCGCCGGGGTGGGAATACTCCGCGGCCAGGAAGGTGTCGTGGAAGTCGAGTTCGCGGACGGCGACACCGTTGGCCCACGCAGCCCACTCGGGTGAATACGACCCGCCGACGCCGAAGACTCGGGCACCGGTCTTCTCCGCTGCCGGTGGGTGAGCGAGTGCTTGCGCACGGGCGGTGGTCACCGGCCGACGAATCACCGATGCAGCGCTGACCGCCGCGTTGTCGATGACCCGATTGATCACCATCTCAGCTGTCTCGGTCGGCACCTCGACGGGGTCGACGGCGACCTCGGCGATCTTCTGAGCGAGGTGCTCGGACTGAGGGAAGTCCTCCGCACTGCGGTGGGTACGCACGTTGTGAATGATCATGTTCGCACCGTACGCATTGTGTACGGCTACGCATAAGTCCTGGAAAGTGCGTATTTTTGTGGAAAGCTGTCTGCAAATTTGCGAATGTTGTGAACACACGACGAGTTAGGCTCTGTGCATGCCATCCCCCTCCGCCGCGACGCCCGGGCGACTTCTGGTAGGAGCTCGCCTACGCAGACTCCGCGACGAGCAGGGACTCTCCCAGGCCGCGCTGGCACGCCGAATCGACAAGTCGACCAGCTACGTCAACCAGCTCGAGAACGACCAGCGCCCTATCACCGTCGGCGTACTTCTCGCACTCACCCGCGAGTTCGACCTCAACGCCGACTACTTCGCAGCCGACACCGACGCGCGCCTGGTCGCCGACCTGGCCGACGCACTTGCCACCGCGCCGGACGGCGGCGATGTCACGCGCGCGCAGATCACCGAGCTCGGCTCCCGAATGCCCGACGTCGGCCGCACGATCGCAGCTCTGCACAGGCGTCTCGTCGCGGCGGAGTCCGAGCTCGACACATATCGGGGACAGGCCGCGGACGCGGGCGGATCGTCATCGACTCCCATGCCGTTCGAGGAGGTCCGCGACTTCTTCTACGACCGCAAGAACTACATCGACGTCCTCGATCGGGCAGCCGAGGACATGTTCGATCAGCATGGCCTGCGCGTCGGAGGACTCGCCCTGCAATTGGCGACGCTGCTCTCACGCGAGCACGGCGTCTCCGTGTCGATCAGCCGCGACACCGACCCCGTCGCCGCCGCGCGCCGCCCCAAACGCGTTTTCGATCCCACTCGGCGCGTCGTCCATCTCGCGGGTCGACTCACCTCCGGGCAACGCGCGTTCCAACTGGCCACCCAGTTGGCGTTGATCACGCAGAGCGATGTGATCGACGCGGTGACCGCCGACGCCGTCGAACTGAGCGAGGAGTCTCGGCCCGTGGCCCGAATCGGACTCGCAAACTACTTCGCGGGAGCATTGCTGTTGCCGTACAGACACTTTCGCGACGCCGCGGAGGAAGCGCGCTACGACATCGAACTGCTCTGCGTCGGCTTCGACGTCGGCTTCGAGACCGTGTGCCATCGGCTGTCGACGCTCCAGCGTCCAGGACATCGCGGTGTCCCGTTCATATTCGTCCGGACCGACCGGGCCGGAAACATCTCGAAGCGTCAATCCGCGACCGCGTTTCACTTCTCGCGGGCGGGAGGGAGTTGCCCGCTCTGGGTCGTACACGACGCCTTCGCCTCGCCGGGGCGAGTTGTCACCCAGGTATCGCAGATGCCCGATGGCCGGTCGTATTTCTGGCTGGCACGCAGCACCGACGAGGGGTTGGGCTATCTCACCCAGCACAAATCCTTCGCCATCGGATTGGGTTGCGATCTCGCACACGCCGACCGCCTCGTCTACTCCACCGGCATCGACCTAGCCGACGACCGCCGTACGGTACCCATCGGCGCGGGATGCAAGGTGTGCCCAAGACCAGCCTGCCCACAACGGGCGTTCCCCCAGGTCGGCAGGCCCATCGACGTCGACGTCACCGTCAGCGACTCCATCCCCTATCGCCCGGCCCACACAGGGTAGGTGACCTGCGTGAGTGACAGTCCGACGTCGTTCGGTCCGTCACGCATGCGTCGGCGCGTATCCCGTCTGGGGTAACGTCGGGCGAAATGATATCGGTTACCAAGAAGCACAGCCGTGCTCGCACGGCGAGGTCACTCGTACTCGGGTACGCGTGGCCGGCTCTTGCTGCCATCGCCGTCTTGGCGGTCACCATCGCAACGGTCGTGGGGCTCACCCTGCATTCGTCAGCGACTGTCGACTCAGCACTCCCGACAAATAACGCCCGCTCGGTCGCGGCCCCGATCATCCCCCGCCCCTCCTGCCCCGAGAAGTCCGAGGGAAAGGCCATCGTCGTCGGACTCGCGTCGCAACACATGGTCCTGTGCCTCGACGGCCGACAGATCTCCGACGTCCCTGTCACCACCGGCAGCGTCGACCGTGGCGCAGGCACACCGCTGGGCACCTGGCGCATCGAAAGTCATGATGTCGATCGCACGCTGAGCGGCCCCGGATACACCGTGTTCGTGCACTATTGGTTGCACCTTTTCGGCGACATTGGATTCCACGACTCGCCCTGGCAGAAGTTCCCCTACGGCGACACGACGGCATACAAGACCCGAGGCTCCGAAGGCTGTATTCATGTGCCCGGCAACGAAATCAAGAATCTCTACGACTGGGCGGGCGATGGCACGCCTGTGACGATTACGGCCTGACCGTCGGCCGATCTGCTTATTCTGCGTACCAGTCGTGAGAGTCCCACTGGCCGCCGGCTGCAGAACTCGCCTCGCGGAGCGTGTCAGGCGCGCCTCCAGACATCGAGAGGGACACGGGTCCCGCTCACCCGTTTCCTTCCGGCTTATCGAATTCAATAAGCCGGACGGAAACGGGTGAGCGTGTGGTGTGCTCTGCTCGTCGGGTCAGTCGCGTCGCTTGTGTCGCGTCACGAGAGTTAACGCCGTCGGCGGCCTCGCGTCGACGATGACGGGTTCGCACGACGTCTCCCGAGGACCCATTGGCTGCCTGGCGAGGCGGTCTCTGAGAGCAACCGCCCTCCCCCGACATGCCGGGCGGGCCCGATCGTCGTAGCGTGTCGCTGTGCCCTCAGCAACCCTCATCGAGAATGCCTCCGTGGTAACCGTCGACCCGGAACGTCGAGAATTGGCGCGCGCGTCGGTGCTGATCGAGGGCACCACGATCAGCGCGATCATCGAGGCTGATGCTCCGGCAGCGCCGTTGTCTGACGACGTCATCCGGATCGACGGCTCGGGTTGCGTGCTCACGCCCGGTCTCGTGAACACCCATCACCACCTCTATCAGTGGATCACTCGGGGACTCGCCGCCGATCACACGCTCTTCCAATGGCTGACGACGCTGTACCCGATCTGGGCGGGTATCGACGAGCAAGCAGTGCACACAGCAGCGCTTGGCGGTCTCTCGACACTCGCGTTGTCTGGCTGCACGACGACGACCGACCACCACTACGTCTTCCCACGCGAGGGCGGCGACCTGCTCGGTGCCGAAATCGGTGCAGCCCAGGCCGTCGGCGTGCGCTTTCACCCGACGCGCGGTTCGATGGACCTGTCTGAGAAGGACGGCGGCCTACCGCCGGACACCGTGGTGCAGAGCATCGACGAGATCCTCGCCGCAAGCTCCGATGCCGTTGCGCGCTGGCATGATCCGGCACCGGATTCGATGCTGCGCGTCGCCCTGGCACCGTGCTCACCATTCTCGGTGACCACCGACCTGCTCCGCGAATCCGCCGTGCTGGCACGAGAACTCGGTGTCCGGCTGCATACCCACCTCGCCGAGTCAGTCGACGAGAACACCTACTGCGACGAGCATTTCGGTTGCACACCACTGGAATACATGGAATCTGTCGGCTGGACGGGCGACGACGTGTGGTTCGCCCACGGGATCGAGTTCGCCGACGACGAGATCGCCCGGCTCGCAGCGACATCGACCGGCGTCGCCCACTGCCCCACCTCCAACGCCCGCCTTGGCAACCACATCTGTCGCACTCGTGACCTCGTCGACGCAGGGGTTCCCGTGGGATTGGGCGTCGACGGCGCGGCGTCGAACGAATCAGCCCGACTCCTCGAGGAGGCGCACCAGGCCGTGCTGATGGCGCGTACCCGGGGAGGCCCCACCGCGCTCACGACACGGACAGCCATCGAGCTCGCGACCATCGGCGGTGCTCGAGTACTGGGCCGCGCCAACGAGATCGGCTCCATCGAGGTCGGGAAGCTCGCCGATCTCGTCCTCTGGGACCTCACCACGCTCGCGCACGCCGACATCGACGACCCGGTGGCAGCACTGGTTCTCGGCGCCATCCCGCCGATCAAGGCGTCGTGGGTCAACGGCACACAGATCGTCGCCGACGCCGAGTTGCTCACCGTCGACACGGCCACCGTCGCGGCGGACTGCGCACGCGAGCATCGTCGACTACTCGACAAAGCACGTGGGGCCCTCACATGACACCTCCTATGGCACCCAGAGGAATGTGATGGATCTGCACACGATTTCGACCTACCGCTATGCCTACAGCCGCGACGACCTCACCTTGGCGGCAGGCGAACGCATCGTCGCGGGCGGCACGTGGTTCTTCTCCGAACCGCAGGTGACGTCGAGCGGGGTGGTCGACATCAGCCGAATCGGCTGGGAGCCCTTCGAGGATCTGCCCGACGGCGGGCTCCGGATCGCGGCCACTGCCACAATCGCGCAGCTCGCCGAGCTGCCCGCCGAACCCGGCTGGCGCGCACATCCGCTGCTCTTCCAGTGCGCGACAGCACTTCTGGCATCCTTCAAGATCTGGAACGTCGCCACCGTCGGCGGAAACATCTGCCGTTCGTTCGCGGCCGCATCGATGGTGTCACTGGCAGCTGGACTCGACGGTCGCGCACTGATCTGGCGCGCCGACGGCACCGAGTACAGCGTCGACGTCGGCGATTTCGTGACCGGCAACGGGACCAACATCCTGAGCGAGGGAGAAGTCTTGCGCGCCATCGACATTCCCGGATACGCGCTGCGCGGCCGAACCGGCTTCAGGAAGATCGCCTTGGCAGAATTGGGACGGTCCGGGGTGGTGGTGACCGGGCGCCGCGACGAGGACGACACCGTCGTCGTCGGTATCACCGCGGCAACTCTGTGGCCTACCGTGCTGCGCTACAACGGATTACCCGACGCCGAACGCCTGCGCTCCGACATCTGGTCAGCCGACGGCTACTACACCGACCCGCTCGGCGCTGCCGATTGGCGACGCGGGGTCAGCGCGGTGCTGGCCGAACAGATCCGTGACGAGCTGGGACGGGACGAACTAGACCGGGACACGGAAGGGGTTGGCGCACCGTGAAGTTCGAGATCAACGGAGAGCAGGTTGACGCGACTCCCGCTGCGGGACAGTGTCTCCGGACGTTTCTGCGCGACCAAGCCCATTTCGAGGTCAAAAAGGGCTGCGATGCGGGCGACTGCGGCGCGTGCTCGGTGTTGGTCGACGACACGCCGGTGCACTCGTGCATCTTTCCGGCTCAGCGCATCGAAGGTAGTTCGGTCACAACGGTGTCCGGCCTCGGCACACCCGACGACCTCCATCCCATGCAGCAAGCGTTCGTCGACAACTTCGGCTTCCAGTGCGGCTTCTGCACCGCCGGAATGATCGTCACGGCGTCAACACTCGACGCCGACACCGTCCACGACACCGACGAACTGCAGCGGAAGATGAAGGGAAACCTCTGCCGCTGCACGGGATATCGCGCAATCCGCCAGGCGATCCGGCAGGGCGTCGACGCCGCGCCCCCCGCTGGGTCCCCCGCGAGCCAACCCGCTGGTCGAGCCGACGCGAGGAACGCGTCCCCCGCCGGTCGAGCAGACGCGAGGAACGAGCGTCGTGTCCAGACCGCCTCCCCCGCGATCGGCGCGTCGCTCACGCCGCCCGCAGGCCGCCGGGTGGTCACGGGAACCGAGCCATACACCTTCGACGTCGCAGTGCCCGGGACGCGTCACCTGCGGGTGCTCACCTCGCCACACCCGCACGCCCGGATCGTCTCGATCGACACGTCGGCGGCGCAGGCTCTCCCCGGCGTCGCGCTCGTCCTCACTCACGAGAACGTCAGCACGCGAAGGTTTTCCACCGCGAGGCACGAGTCGCGCGCCGACGACCCCGACGACATGCTCGTCCTCGACTCCGTGATGCGGTTCGTCGGACAGCGGGTGGCGGCGGTGGTCGCCGACACAGCCGGAATCGCCGAGGAAGCGTGCCGCCTGATCGACGTCGAGTACGAACTCCTGCCCGGTGTCTTCGATCCGGAACAAGCACGACGCCCCGGGGCCCCGCTGGTTCATCCCGAACGCACTGCCGAGGACCGCGTGTTCGAGGCAGAACGCAACGTCATCTCCTCATTCCACGAGGGATTCGGTGGCGACGTCGACGCCACGCTCGCGGACTCTGCCGTCACCGTAGGCGGAACCTGGCAGACTGCACGAGTTTCCCACGCACAGTTGGAGACCCACGGCTCCATCGGCTGGCTCGACGACGACGGTCGACTCGTGATCCGCACCAGCACGCAGGTGCCGTTCCTGGTTCGTGACGAGCTCGCTTTGCTGCTCGACCTTCCCGCAGACCGCATCCGTGTGTTCAGCGCTCGCGTCGGCGGCGGATTCGGCGGCAAGCAGGAACTGCTCACCGAGGATCTGGTGGCGATCTCGGTGTTACGCACCGGCATGCCCGTTGCCTACGAAATGTCGCGGACCGACGAGATGACCCGCACCACGTATCGTCATCCCTTTCGTGTCGCAGTCGATCTCGGCGCCGACGCGGACGGCCGACTGCGTGCGATGAAGGTCGACGTTCTCTCAGACACGGGCGCGTACGGCAATCACTCCATGGGTGTCATGTTCCACGCGTGCGCCGAGTCGGTCTCGGTGTACAACTGCCCGGTCAAGCGGATCGACGCCGAGGTGGTCTACACCAACAACCCACCGTCTGGTGCGTTCCGCGGCTACGGCCTCGGGCAGGTGATCCTCGCCGTCGAATCCGCCATGGACGAACTCGCGATTGCCCTCGACATCGATCCGTTCGAGCTGCGTCGACTCAACGCGGTCCGCGACGGCGATCCGCTTCTCATCGCGCACCCCGAACCCGAGGACGACCTGATCTACGGGAGCTACGGGCTCGACCAGTGCCTCGACCTCGCCCAGACAGCACTACGCCGCGGCAATGATGTCGCTGCGCCAGAAGGTGATTCGTGGCGGATCGGCGAGGGCATGGCCATTGCCGCGATCGCCACCATGGCTCCGCGCGGCCATTTCTCGACCGTCACCGTCGGTGTCGACACCGACGGGAGCTACCACGTCGGTGTGGGCACGGCCGAGTTCGGCAACGGCACGACGACGGTGCTCACCCAGATCGTCGCCGAAGCGTTGGGCACCGTACCGTCGCGAATCGTGTTGGCACACGGCGACACCGACGCAGCGATCTACGACACCGGCGCCTTTGCGTCGGCAGGCATCACGGTCGCCGGAAAGGCAACCTATGGCGCAGCACTCGCGCTGCGTACGGTCCTGCTCGACGCGGCGTCGTCGATCACCGCAACGGCACCCGACGCCATCCGGTTGGTCCCCGACGGCGCACTCGTCGGTGAACGACTCGTGAGCTTCGACGAACTCATCGACACCGTCGACGCTGCGCACCGCGTGGGCGACCGCGTGGTCGCCACCGGTTCCGAGAGCGGCGCGCTGCGCTCGATTGCGTTCAACGTGCACGCTTTTCGGGTAGCCGTCGACACCGCGACCGGCAACGTTCGCATCCTGCAGTCCGTCCAGTCAGCCGACGCGGGCACGGTGATGAACCCGCAACAGTGTCGCGGCCAGGTGGAAGGTGGTGTGGCGCAGGCGATCGGATCGTCGTTGTATGAGGAGATCATGCTCGACGGCAAGGGCGTGCCGATCACACCCGTGTTCCGCACCTATCGGGTGCCGCAGATGGCCGATGTCCCCGAGACCGAGGTCTACTTCGCCGACACCGCCGACGAACTCGGCCCGTATGGCGCGAAGTCGATGAGCGAGTCACCCTACAACCCGGTGGCCCCCGCTCTTGCCAACGCGATCCGGCGGGCGATCGGCGAGCGCCCGTACGAGCTGCCGATGTCGCGTGATCGGGTGTGGCGCCTGCTCCAGTGACGATTGGCATTCCAGACGCGGCCCGAGCGTGTGGACGCAGCTGGTGTATCAGCCGCGCGTCTGCCAACTCGAGCCGCGTCTGGGATCTGAGTCGGGTCAGCCGACGGTCGCACAGTTTCGGTGACCCGAACTTTTTGATTCGCCCGTGTTGAACTCGACGTCGAGCTGTGCGAGATTGGTCAGGTGAGCACGGTCGAAGAGCGCGAGCAGCCGGAGCCGACCGAGGCCCGACGCATACGTCGTCCGCGTGCGCTGTTGCGCAACGTCGCACTACTCGGCCCCGCCTTCGTCGCCGCGATCGCCTACGTCGACCCGGGCAACGTCGCAGCCAACATCACCGCAGGGTCCCGATACGGGTTTCTGCTGGTCTGGGTGCTGGTGCTGGCCAACGTCATCGCCATGCTGATTCAGTACCAGTCGGCGAAGCTCGGCATCGTCACCGGCAAGGGACTGCCCGCCCTGATCGGGGCGCGGATGGGTCGTCGTTCTCGACTCGCGTTCTGGGCACAGGCCGAGGCCGTCGCAGTGGCAACCGACCTCGCGGAGGTGCTCGGCGGGGCCATCGCACTGCATCTGCTGTTCGGACTGCCACTCGTCCTCGGCGGCGTGATCGTCGGCGTGGTGTCTCTCCTGATGCTGCTTCTGCAGAATGCGCGCCAACAACACGTTTTCGAACGGGTCATCCTTGGCATGCTCGCGATCATCGTCGTGGGATTCCTCGCAGGCCTCGTCGTCGAACCGCCGCCCGCCGGAGAGGTTCTCGGTGGGCTCGTGCCCCGCCTGCAGGGCCCCGAGACAGTGCTGCTCGCCGCGTCCATGCTCGGCGCGACTGTGATGCCGCACGCGATCTACGTCCACTCCTCACTGGTCGTCGACCGACACGGCATCAGCTCGTCGCCGTCGCGAAAGCGGCGCCTGATCAGGGTGACGCGGTGGGATGTCGTCATCGCTCTCATCGTGGCAGGCGCCGTGAACATCGCACTGCTGTTGCTCGCGGCCACCAACCTCCGCGGCAAGGAGGGCACCGACACCATCGAGGGAGCCTACGACGCCGTCCGCGACTCCCTCGGCCCCTCGGTGGCGACCATCTTCGCAATCGGCCTGCTGGCCAGCGGGCTCGCAGCGACCTCTGTCGGTTCGTCGGCGGGCTCGGCGATCATGGACGGCCTACTGCACGTTCGGGTTCCTCTCGTGGTGCGCAGACTCGTCACGCTCATTCCCGCGCTCGTCGTGCTCGCTGTCGGTGTGGACCCAACCTGGGCGCTGGTGATCAGTCAGGTGGTGCTGAGCTTCGGAATCCCGTTCGCGATCATCCCCCTCGGCCGACTCACCGCCGACCGCGGGCTCATGGGCGAGTACGCCGATGGGTGGCCGCTGCGCATCGGAGCCGCGGTGTCGTCGGTGCTCATCGTCGTGCTGAACCTTGCCCTCATCGTGCTGCTGATCATCGGCGCGTGAGCATCAGCAGCACCGCGTGTTGTCATCGGCGCCACATGGGACTTCTCTATTCCGACATCTCGGCTCCACATGTCGTCCGTCACGTTGACATCACCGGCCAGCACGGCTATCACTGATATGCACTCGACCGACCGGGTGCGAATGCGCTTGCAGGGAGGTGAGATCCGAATGCCATCTGGTGACAGTTCTTCTGACAGAACATCGTTCGAATCGTGCCCTCCCCTCGCTCGTCACAGGTGAGCCGACGCCGCGCGTATCGCGTGCGGTACCGCGGCCGTGTGCGGGTTGGGGAACCCTGACCCCAAGGCGGTCCTCATGTCCATCACCGCACTCGACATCTTTGCCCGTATCTCCGTAGCACTGCTATGTGGAGCCGCGATCGGCTTCGAACGCCAGTGGCGTTCTCGCACAGCGGGTCTGCGAACGAACGCACTCGTCGCGCTCGGAGCGGCCCTGTTCGTCGTGATGGGGGCATTCAGCTTTCACGGTCCAGACGCCGACCCGACTCGCGTTGCTGCCCAGATCGTTTCCGGTATCGGCTTTCTCGGTGCAGGCGTGATCATGAAGCAGGGCGCGTCGATCTCCGGTCTCAACACAGCGGCGACACTGTGGGCGTCGGCCGCTGTCGGCGCTCTCGCCGGCGGCGGACTCCTCCTCGTCGCCATCGCGGGCACGGCAACCGTGATGCTCGCGAATACGCTGCTCCGACCCCTCGGTAGGCTGATCGACCGCCACCCCGGCGACACCGGCCGTGAATCGCCCTCCGCGAACTACATTTTCGAGGTCACCTGTCCACAAGCGGCCGAAACCACCGTGCGCGCAATGGTGTTCGACGCCGTGCACCGTCCGGAGCTGACCGTACGGTCCATCGCCGCGACCGACGACGAAAACGGGATCGTGACGATCACCGCGCATGTGTTCAGCGCCGAGCGCAACGACCGCGACATCGAAGACGCTCTCGCGACGGTGGTGCGCGCCGAACCGGTGACGTCGGTGCGCTGGTCGGCGAGCGCCGAACCGAGCGCCGACTGAGAGACGAGCGCCGACTGAGAGACGAGCGCCGACTGACGAGCACGCACGGATTCCCTGTCCGGATGGACAGGGATTCCGCTGCTCTTCTGGTCTGATCATCTTTTCATCTGAGCAGGTGGACTTGTTCAGACGTGATATGGCGCACAGAGTGGATCGTGAATCACCGGTTACGTCACAAGGAGATCGCCACATGGCCATCGAGCTCAATCAGATCTGGGACTTCCCGATCAAGGACTTCCACCCGTTCCCCAATGCCAAGCTCGGCGTCGGCGCGCACGACATGCTCGGCGTTGAAGCAAAAAACCTGGGGATGACCCGCGTCCTGCTCATGACCACGGGATTGCGTGGCTCGGGGATCATCGAGGAACTCGTCGGCAAGATCGAGTACCAGGGTGTCGACGTCGTTCTCTACGACAAGGTCGAGTCCAACCCCAAGGACTACAACTGCATGGACGCCGCGGCGCTCTACCAGTCCGAGAAGTGCGACGGGATCATCTCCGTCGGTGGTGGTTCAAGCCACGATGCCGCCAAGGGCGCACGCATGGTGATCGCCCACGACGGCCGCAACATCAACGAGTTCGAAGGCTTCTCCAAGGCCACCAACAAGGAGAACCCCGCGCACATCGCCGTCTCGACCACTGCGGGCACGGGCTCGGAGACCTCCTGGGCCTATGTCATCACCGACACTTCGGACATGAACAAGCCACACAAGTGGGTCGCGTTCGACGACACCTGCCTCGTCGACCTCGCCATGGACGATCCGCTGCTCTACTACAGCTGCCCCGAACACTTCACAGCCTTCTGCGGCTTCGATGTGCTGGCCCACGCCTCGGAGCCCTATGTCTCGCGACTCGACTTCGCGCCGTCACTGGGCAACGCGAAGTACTCCATCGAACTCATCCGTGACCACCTGCGCACCGCCGTGTACGAGCCTCGCAATCTCGCGGCACGTACCGGCATGATGCACGCGCAATACATTGCGGCACAAGCATTCAACTCGGGTGGCCTCGGGCTGATTCACTCACTGTCACATGCGGTCAGCGCCTTCTACGACAGCCACCATGGCCTGAACAACGCAATCGCACTTCCGCGCGTCTGGGAGTACAACCTGCCGAGCCGCTACGAGCGTTACGCCGACATCGCCGCACTGCTGGGTATCGACACCAGCAAGATGTCGACCGTGCAGGCAGCCGACGCCGCAGTCGAGGAGGCGATCCGGTTGTCCAAGGACCTCGGTATCCCCGACAACTTCGGACAGCTCAGCGTCAACAGCTACGAGAAGAACCGGATGAACACCGGCAAGTACGAGGGCCGCGGAGACACGATGGACACCTCGGACAAGCAGATCCGCGCAATCGCCGAACACATGATGGACGACTGGTGCACGCCGGGTAACCCGCGCGAGTGCACCGTCGAGTCACTCATCCCGATGGTGACCCATGCAATGACCGGTAGCTACTGAGCCACCGCTACAAGCACTCGGGAGACTGAGCACCTCCCGAGCCGCGGATCGGTCCGGGCGAGGTCGCGACCTGACCCTTCACCTGGACCGATCCGCACCCCAGGTCACCGCGCACGATCGTCATGAGGAGCCATGCCAGAGAGCACCACAGTGCCGTCCCGCCACTTGTCCAGCGCCACAACCCGATTCGACACGGTCGAAGAACTCACCGATGCACTCGCTGAGCAGGAATACCTGATCGACGACGACCTTGCCGTCGTTGTGCACCTCGCGACACTGCTCGACAGACCTCTCCTACTTGAGGGACCCGCGGGCGTCGGCAAGACCGAGCTCGCCAAATCCCTTGCGGCAGCCTCGGATCGGCAGCTCCTCCGGCTGCAGTGCTACGAGGGTCTCGACGACTCCAGAGCACTCTACGAGTGGGATTACGCCCGCCAGCTTCTTCACGTGCAGATGTTGCGCGACAGAATCAGCGGTGAGCTCGCCGACGAGCCCACCCTGTCCGCGGCGTCGGCGGCGCTCTCGCGCACCGACATCGGCGTCTACACCGAGGACTTCCTCGTCGCACGACCACTGCTCGCGGCCATCACTGCACCGCTGCCCACCGTGCTGCTCATCGACGAGATCGATCGAACCGACGAGGCCATGGAGGCCGTGATGCTCGAGGTACTCGCGGAGCGGCAGGTGACGATTCCCGAGCTCGGCACCTTCGCCGCGCGGTCGTCACCGTGGGTGATATTGACCTCCAACGACACCCGGGAACTGTCGCCCACCCTGAAGCGACGCTGCGTGCACTTCCAGGTCGACTATCCCGACGTCGAACGCGAGCGGGCAATCGTGTCGGTGCGCGCGCCGGAAGTGGAACCCGGGGTGGTCGCCGACGTCGTCGACCTCGCACGCCGTCTGCGGGAGTTGCCGCTGCGTAAGAGTCCTTCCATCGCCGAGGTGATCGATGCCGCGCGGGCAGCGTCGTACCTGCGCACGACGGCTGCCGCACACGCAGCCGACGTCACGCACGATCGAACGTCGACAGACCGTGCACTTCTCGCACTGTTGGTGAAGTTCGGCAGTGATCTCGATATCGCCAGGGCCATGGTGGGCACACCAGCGTCGTCCGGGTCCGACATCCAGGATTCGAGGCCGTCCGCGAGCGACGGTTCTAGTCCGCGAGGGTCGCTGACAGCAACAGCTTTCGGGTCGGGTCGTGCGCGTAGCGCCCGTCGACGTTGACGTGACCACTTCTCGAGAGCGCAGCGGCGCCCGGACACGTGATCGCGTTCTTGACGCACTCTCGGTGATGTTCGGACACCTTCTCCGCGGCCACCGGGTCACCGTGTCCCCGGCCGAGGTCATCGAGATCCGTCGCACGCTGGCACTCGTCGGCGCCGACGATCTCGACCGACTGCGGGCTGCGCTGCGCGCGGTGAGCGTCAAGTATGCGCACGAGGCAGACGGCTTCGAGATCGCCTTCGATCTCGTGTTCGTTGGGGTACCGCATCGCGATACGGTCACCGACCTTCCGCGACCCCGCGGCACGGCAGCCGAACTGCCCGATGACATCGCCTGGGATGATGAGTTCGACGGCGCGGCGAGGAGGATCGGCGCAGACGAGCACACCGATGAGATCGGCGAACTGATGGCCGACGATCCAGACGCACGGGAGCGTCACGGGGAGAGCGCGCATCGCGAAGAAAACGACTTCTCGGTATCGGCGGGGACCGAACAGTTGGCTGTCGACTCTGACAGCAACACCGTCGCAGGCGGAATCACCTACACGGTCGAGATCGACGGAGCAGCAGCAGCCAAGGCCGGGGAGCTCGTCGGCTCGACGGCCCGCGTCAGCGGAACGTCGCTCTCCATGGCCGATGCCGCCGCGATTCTCGCCGCTCTCGACGCCGCCGACGCACGCAGCGCCTACGGCGACGACGGCGCGGACAACCTCACCGACGAGCAACGTGAGGAGCTCGAACATGCTCTGTCCCAGTTCATCTCGGCCCTATCCGAACGTCTTGCCGCCACACCCGTGATCACCGGTCCTGACACCGATCCGGTTCACGGCACCGACCAAGCACAGATCGACCGAGCATGTCACCGACTCGTCCAACGAATTCGGGGAGCGCCGCGCACGGTGGTGCGCGCGGCTGATCGTGGATCGCTCGACATGCGTCGCACGATGCGCTGCGCCGTCCGCACCGACGGGGTCCCCCTCACACTGTGGCGCAGGAATCGCACACCCGGCCCGGTACGGCTTCTCGTCCTTGTCGACGTCTCGTTGTCGGTGCGACCAGTCGCGGGCTTCATCCTGCGACTCGCACAAACCCTGTACGAGTTCGGCGACCACTGCGAGGTCGTCGCATTCGTGGACCGACCCGTGCTGGTCACCACCGCACTGCGAACCGCAGCAGCTGACGACGCACTCACGGCCGTGCTGGCCACCGACGACCTGGACCTGTCAGCGACCAGCGATTATGGCCGAATGCTCACCGAGTTGCTCGAGATCCACCGCGGTCTCATCACGCCGCGTACGTCGGTTCTCGTCGTCGGCGACGCGCGCAGCAACGGTTTCGATCCGCGAGTCGATCTGTTCGCCGAGCTGGCCAGGCGCGTCCATCGGGTGGCCTGGCTCACCCCCGAGCCGCGCCGCTACTGGACCCAAACAGGTTGCGCGCTCGATGAGTACTCACTGCATTGCAGTGGCGCGGTGAGCGCGCGCGACGGGACAGAACTGATCGAGAAGGTCGACGAACTCGGCTCAGCACTGGCCTGACACATCGCTATTTCGCCAGCAGCCCCTTTGCCACGTGTGTCACCTGGATCTCGTTGCTGCCGGCGTAGATCATCAACGACTTCGCATCGCGCGCAAGCTGTTCCACGCGATACTCGGTCATGTAGCCATTGCCGCCGAACAATTGCACCGCTTCCATCGCGACCTCGGTGGCCGCGCGAGACGAGTAGAGCTTCATCGCCGACGCCTCGGCAAGCGACAGCGGTTTACCCGCCTTCGCTCGTTCGAGTGCGTTGAACAGCATGTTCTGCACGTTGATCCGTGCGATTTCCATCTCGGCCAGCTTGAGCTGGATGAGTTGGAACTTCCCGATCTCCTGACCCCAGAGCGTGCGCGACTTCGCATACTCGATCGAAAGTCGTTGCGCCTCATTGATGATGCCCATCGACAGTGCGGCGATACCGATCCGTTCAGCGGTGAAGCCCGCCTTGACGCCATCGTCGCCACGACTACCCGACCCAGCATCCTCGGTCTCGCCGAGCAGCCGGTCGCGTCCGAGGCGAACGTTGTCGAAGAACAACTCACCGGTCGGCGAGCTCATGATGCCCATCTTCTTGAACGGCTTGCCCTGGGTGAGGCCTTCCATGCCCTTGTCGAGGACGAAGGTGAGCACCTTGCGTTCACGCATCGGGGTGCCATCGCCCTCGTCGAGCTTCGCGAACACGACGATCGTGTCGGCGTACGGACCGTTGGTGATGAAGGTCTTCTGCCCGTTGAGGATGTAACCGTCGCCATCGCGGCGGACCGTCGTCTTCATGCCACCGAGTGCGTCTGAGCCGGAATCCGGTTCGGTGATCGCCCAGGCACCGACCTTCTCGAGCGTGACCAGCTCGGGGAGCCACCGCTTCTTCTGTGCGAGCGTGCCTTTCGACCGGATCGTCGACACCGTCAACCCGACACTGACGCCCATCGACACCACCATGCCGAGGCTCGCGCCCGCGAGTTCCATGTTGAGGATCAGCGCCATCGAGTTCATCATGCCGCCGCCGGAACCCCGGGAACCCTTGGGCTTCTTCTCGCCCGCGGCCTCTGCGTCGAGCTCCTTCTCCAGGCTCTCGCGTGCCATTGCGTCGACGCCGAACGACGTCATCAGCTTGCGCAGGATGTCGTACGGCGGCAGCTGACCGCTCTCGAGTTCGTCGGAATGTGGGCGGATCTCCTTGTCGACGAACGACCGCACCGCGTCGCGCACCATGAGGTCTTCCTCGGACCACTCGAACATTGCCACCCACCGTTCAACGCCGGAAATTAGAACACGTTCCATTACTGTGTCAGCCCCGATCCCAACTTGTCCAGCGGCGGCCCTCGCGGGCTCGCTGGACGCGCGAGCGGTCGATGAGATAGGCAGAGAGCGTGAACGATCACGTGTTCGCCGAGTTCGGACCGTTCTTTGCGACCGACGCCCACGCAGCCGCGGCACCAGTCGACGGGCCGTGGTCGACTCTGGCTGCGGCACTGGCGAATCCACGACGCATCGACAGCCGCGTCGAAAGGGTCCGGACGGCTCTGGCTGCGGGCGCGGCGTCGAACGTCTCACCTCGCGTCGCGGCGTCGGTGACTCACCTTGGTCTCGTCGCCAGGCTGCTTGCACCGGCGCTCGCCGCAGCGGTGATCGGCACCCGCCTGTCCCTCGACCCCGCAGACGTCTGGTGGCAGGACCATCTCGGCGGGCCCTTCCCCCTATCCGTCGTGACGGTCGACGCGGAGCCCGCGCTCGACGACGGGTTCCCTCGCGCCGTCGACGACCTCACCGCACTCTTCGACGCGTCGTACCCGGTTGGGCCACACGTCCTCGGCGGCAACATCGCGTCGGCGATCAACTCGGCGGCGCGCATGATCGGTACCGCCCGGCCAGAACTCGCCGACGCGGCCCGACGCCACGCCGACCTTTTCCTCGCACGCCCCGACATCGAGGGCGGATACCTGCGGGCCGGACCGACTTTCCGACGACGCAGCTGCTGCCTGATCTACCAGGTATCGGGCGATCGCACTGCCGTGTGCGGCGACTGCGTGCTGTCCGGATAAGCCAAACGCGGCCCGAACTTGCGAACGCGGCTGGTGTACCAGCCGCGCCTGCCAACTCGAGCCGCGTTTGGAGGAGCGTCAGGCGACCGTTTGCGTCGCGGGGTCGTCGACAACCTGCTTCGACGACCGCGAGCGCGACATCGCGCCCAGGACCAGCGCGAACACCGCGGTGAGCACCGTCCACAGGATCACCTGGTTGGCGATCGCGTAGACGCGGAAGTCGCCGATGACGTCGCCCGGGAAGCCTGGGAACACGATCTGGCCCGCGTCGTTGGTGACCGGCGTCGGTACCTCGTCGAAGCTCGGCAGCAACGCGATCGCGACGGTGACCACTACCAGGTAGCCGACGCCGCCCGCGATCGCACCGAGCAGCCCACCGATGCGTGGACGCAGCCACAGCGCGAAGACGACGGCCGCGATGATCGCGATCACCGACACCACGGTGATGGTGAGATAGGCACTCGACCTGTCGGCGATGGTCTCGTCATTGCCGACAGCCGGCGGGTTGGCCGGATAGGCGAAGTACGGGACGCCGAAGAAGGCCACGAATCCGAGCGCGCCGAGCGCGGCCGCCGCCCAGCGCGGATCGGTCGCGGGGTATCGCCGTCCGAGGTAGGTCCACAAGACCGTGAACCCGACCGCGAAGAACGCGCCCATCGCGATCGCGAAGATCACGGTGCCGACCCCGGCCCCGATGTTTTCCTGCACCGACCTGGTGAACACCTCGTGCTCGTGGCCGTGTTCGCCGCTGAGCATCTCCTCGGCGTGGCTGCGACCCTCTTCGTAGTCGATCGCCTTGGCGACCACCGGCTCGATGAAGATACGAGCGAACACATACGCAAAAATTCCGGCGATCAGGCCCGATAGCAGGCCCGCGCCGATGAACTTCTTCTCCATTGTTCTGTTGTCTCCCGGGTCAGATTCAGTGGCAGGGGAAGCCGAGGAAGTGGCGGGAGTCGTGCACGAACTCGTGGATGTGGGTGTCGCTGCCGAACACCGACCAGGCGCCCTGGTCGTACCCGATGAAGTAGTAGGCCAGCGCGGCGATGAGCACGGTGGCGGTGAGCCAGAGCGCGGCCGAAGCGACCGAGAGATTCGGTACGGCGAGCGCAGCGGGCCGACGTTCGGCCTGTGATGAGGTGGCAACCATTGAGAGGGTTCCTTCCGGGATGACGCGTCCCTGACGTGGAGCAATGTGGCCTGGTTGCCACGTCCTGACTCGTCGCGACAGGTCGCTTCCCGTCGGACTTACAGTGGCGCGACCGTCCCGGATTCTCACCGGGTTCCTGGCAACCAGCGTGGATCGACTCTATACCAGGTTCTCGCCGCCGGACCAGCACGTCGCACCGCACTGTCAGACCCGTGCGGAACAATGGAAGAGTGCCCAGCTCGTCCTCCATCCTGAACCGCTTCACCGACCCGACGCGTCGGTGGTTCGGCGGCGCCTTCCCCGCGCCGACACCCGCCCAGCAGGGCGCGTGGAAAGCCATCGCCGACGGCGAGAACACCCTGGTCATCGCGCCCACCGGCTCGGGCAAGACCCTGTCGGCGTTTCTCTGGGCCCTCGATTCACTTGCCGCCCGCCCCGATCGGTCCAAGGGCACGCGCGTCCTCTACATCTCCCCACTCAAAGCACTGGCGGTCGACGTCGAGCGCAACCTGCGCGCGCCACTGGCGGGCATCACACGCGCCTCGCAGGAACTCGGGATCACCGAACCGTCGATCACCGTCGGCGTGCGCTCGGGCGACACCCCCGCCGCCCAGCGTCGACTCCTCGCCAAAACGCCACCCGACATCCTCATCACCACGCCCGAGTCGCTCTACCTGATGCTCACCTCGTCGGCACGGGAAGCGCTCACCACGGTCGAGACGGTGATCGTCGACGAGGTACACGCCGTCGCAGGCACCAAACGCGGCACGCACCTGGCGCTGTCGCTCGAACGCCTCGACGAACTGCTCGACTCCCCGGCGCAACGCATCGGACTCTCGGCGACGGTCCGCCCGCCCGAGCTAGTCGCTGAGTTCCTCTCCGGCTCCCGTCCGTGCACCATCGTGCGGCCACAGGCGTCGAAGACCTTCGACCTCCGCGTCGACGTCCCGGTACCCGACATGGCCAATATCCCGCCGCCACCGGATGCACCGGATGCGGATGACCTCGACGACGCGTTCTCGCCGACCGCGGGTTCGCTCTGGCCCTACGTCGAAGCGTCGATCGTCGATCTCATCGAGACCAACCGTACGACGATCGTGTTCGCCAACTCTCGACGGCTCGCCGAGCGTCTCACCGCGCGGCTCAACGAGATCCACGAGCAACGCAACGAGCCTGGCCGCGAACCACCACGCAACGACCGCGTCGGTGGCGGCGCACCCGCAATGGTCATGGCCTCGGGGGCCACCACCGGCGCCGCGACTGTCCTGGCCCGCGCACACCACGGGTCGGTCTCCAAGGAGCAGCGCGCCGAGATCGAAGACGACCTCAAGAGCGGCCGCCTGCGCTGTGTGGTCGCGACGAGTTCACTCGAGCTCGGCATCGACATGGGCGCGGTCGATCTGGTGATCCAGGTCGAGACACCACCCTCGGTGGCCAGCGGGCTGCAGCGGATCGGACGCGCGGGCCACCAGGTCGGCGAGATCAGTCAGGGGGTTCTGTACCCCAAGCATCGCACCGACTTGATCGGCTGCACGGTCGCCGTCTCGCGGATGCGTGCGGGCGCAATCGAAGAGCTGCAGGTACCGCGCAATCCACTGGATGTGCTTGCGCAACAGACGATCGCCGCGGCCGCTCTCGACGTGCTCGACGTCGACGAGTGGTACGAGATCGTCCGCCGCGCTGCGCCGTACCGGGAGTTGAGCCGGTCGATCTACGAGGCGACACTCGATCTCATCTCGGGTCGCTTCCCCTCCGACGAGTTCGCCGAACTACGTCCTCGTGTCACCTGGGATCGTGATGCCGACACACTGACCGGTCGCCGTGGTGCGCAACGGCTAGCGGTCACCTCTGGCGGCACCATCCCCGACCGTGGGCTCTTCGGTGTGTTCATGGTCGGCGAAAAGTCCAGCCGCGTAGGCGAACTCGACGAGGAGATGGTCTACGAGTCGCGCGTCGGCGACGTCTTCGCGCTCGGCGCGACGAGTTGGCGGATCGAGGACATCACCCACGACCGCGTACTCGTCTCACCCGCATTCGGTCAGCCCGGCCGCCTCCCGTTCTGGATCGGCGACGCACAGGGACGCCCGGCCGAACTGGGCGCGGCGATCGGGAAGTTCGTCGGCTCCATCGCCGACGAGGCCGAACTCGACCGTCAGGCAACAGAACTCGGGCTCAGCGAGTACGCACGCGACAACCTCGCGTCGATCATCTCCGAGCAGCGCGACGCGACCGGACAGGTACCGACCGACCGGACCCTGGTCATCGAGCGGTTCCGCGACGAGCTCGGCGACTGGCGCCTGATCCTGCACTCCCCCTACGGTTTACGCGTACACGCGCCGTGGGCGTCAGCGATCTCCGCCCGCCTGCAAGCCACCCTCGGACTCGACGGTGCGGTCACCGCATCCGACGACGGCATCATCGTGCGCCTCCCCGACACCGACGACGAACCGCCGGGCGCCGCAGTCTTCGTCGTCGATCCCGACGAGATCGAGCAGATGGTCACCGACGCCCTCGCCGACTCGTCGATGTTCGCCTCACGATTCCGGGAGTGCGCGGCCAGAGCCCTGCTACTCCCCCGCCGCGACCCCGGCCGTCGGGCACCGCTGTGGCAGCAGCGCCAGCGCAGCGCCCAATTGCTCTCCGTCGCATCGCAATTCCCCGACTTTCCGATCATCCTGGAGACGGTCCGCGAATGCCTGCAGGACGTCTACGACCTGCCGTCGCTCACCGACCTCCTCACTCGCATCCGATCGCGACGTGTTCGGCTGATCGAGGTCGAGACCCCGGAACCGTCGCCGTTCGCGGCATCGCTGCTGTTCGGCTACGTCGGAGCGTTCATGTACAACGACGACGCCCCGCTCGCCGAACGTCGCGCCGCAGCACTCTCCCTCGACACCGCGCTCCTCGCACAGCTACTCGGGCGCGTCGACCTGCGCGAACTGCTCGATCCCGCCGTCATCGCCGCCGTGGTCGCACGGCTGCAACGCCTCGACGAGCACCGCAAGGCACGCGACGCCGAGGATATCGCCGACCTGCTGCGGTGGCTCGGTCCGCTCACGACCGACGAGGTGGCGCTGCGGTATCGGCGCGACGACGACAGCCCTGCGGCGCTTGACGTGTTGACCGAGTTGCATCGGCGTGGCGCGATCATCTCCGTGAGCATCCGTGGCGTGCCGCTCTGGGCCGCTGTCGAAGACACCGCACGCCTGCGCGACGGCTTGGGAGTTCCTGCGCCACTGGGTGTTCCGGCAGCTTTCACCGAGTCTGTTCCCGATCCCGTCGGCGATCTCGTCCATCGGTACGCGCGCACGCACGGCCCGTTCACCGTCGACGAGGCCGCCGAGTCGATCGGAATGGCACCCGCGGTGGTGCGCGACACGCTGATTCGCCTTGCCGCCGAACGCAAGGTCGTCGAAGGCGACTTTCTACCCGCCACCGACGACGACCCCGACGGCAGCCCCGCGTGGACCACACAGTGGTGTCACAGCGACGTGCTCGGGCAGATCCGACGAGGCTCACTTGCCGCGAGCCGAGCCGACGTCGCACCCGTCGACGGCCCGACCTTCGCCAGATTTCTCGGAGCGTGGCAGCACGTCGCCGACGACGAAAGGCTCACCGGAGTCGACGGACTCGCGGCGGTCCTCGACCAACTGGCGGGCCATCAGCTCCCGGCGTCGGCGTGGGAGTCGCTGATCTTGCCGAGCAGGATCAGTGACTACCGGCCGGCCATGCTCGACGAACTCCTCTCCAGCGGCGACTTCATGTGGGCGGGTCACGGCCGGATCGGCTCCACCGACGGCTGGATCAGCTTCTTCCCCGCCGACCTCGCACCGCTGTTCGTACCGACCGAGGTCGAGATCGACACCACCGAGATCCACACCCGCCTCCTCGACACCTTCGGCACCGGGGGCGGACTGCGCTTCGCCCAACTGCTCGACGACGCGTCGACGGAGAGCGAAGCATCGCCGGGCGCCACCGCGACGCGCCAGCAGGTCGAGGACGCCCTGTGGGACCTCGTCTGGGCCGGTCACGTCAGCAACGACACGTTTGCGCCGGTCCGTGCGTTGCAGGCGCCTCGCCGCACCTCGTCGTCGAGTCGGTCCATGCCGTCACACCGATCGCGCGGTCAGGCTCCGCGCCTGCGGCCCGGACGGTTGAGCACGCGGCATCTCCTCTCGCAGACAGGCGGCGCCACGACGCCCTCCACGGCAACCGGTCGTTGGTTCGCAACCCCTACAGCGCTGCTCGAGACCACTGTCGCGACTCAGGCCCTGTGCGACCAACTGTTCGCACGCTACGGGGTCGTCACCCGGGGCAGCGTGACGGCGGAGGACGTCGTCGGAGGATTCGCACGAATCTACAAGGCGCTCAACATCTTCGAAGACAGCGGCCAGGTGCGACGAGGCTACTACGTCGACGGCCTCGGCGGTGCCCAGTTCGCGGGCACCTCCACCGTCGACCAATTGCGCCGCCACGCCCTGACCGACGACGCACCGGGCAGTCACCGCGCACCGAACACCGCGACGGTTCTGGCCGCCACCGACCCGGCCAATCCGTATGGGGCAGCGCTGCCCTGGCCAGACACGACGCCCGGCGCAGGCGGGCATCGACCGGGCCGCAAACCAGGCGCCCTCGTATGTCTCGTCGAGGGCGAACTCGTCGCATTTGTCGAACGCGGCGGGAAGACCGTGTTGACCTTCAGCGACGACGTCCCCGCATTAGAGGCCATGGCAGCAGCGCTCGCCGACATCGTGCGGGCCGGTCGTGTCGCCCGCCTGACCATCGACTCCATCGACGGCGTCACCGCGTTGCGCTCCGACCTGCAGCGGGTGCTCGTCGGCGCCGGATTCGCGACCACTCCCCGCGGCCTCCGAATGCGATACGGACAGCATGCCTGAGGGCGACACCGTCTACCAGGCCGCAGACCGTCTCCGTCGCGCATTCGATCAGACCACGTTGGAGCGCACCGACTTTCGCATTCCGTCGCTGGCCACCACCGACCTGCGCGGCGGACGGGTCGCCGCGGTCCGCTCCCGGGGCAAACATCTGCTCATCGACGTCGTGCCCGCGGCGGCGACTGCGACGTCGGCGCCCGATGGCGTCAGCATCCACAGCCACCTGAAGATGGAAGGCGTGTGGCACGTACATCGCGTCGGCACCAAGTGGCGCCGACCCGCGTATCAGGCGCGAATCGTGTTGCAGGCAAACGGGTACGAGGCCGTCGGCTTCGAACTCGGGATTCTCGAGCTACTTCCCCGTGCCGCCGCCGACCTCGACTACCTCGGACCCGACCTTCTCTCCGACGACTTCGACGCCGCGCGCGCCGTCGCCAACATCGAGGCACGGCCGGACGCGAAGATCGGCGAGGCGCTACTCGACCAACGGCTCATGGCAGGTGTCGGCAATGTGTACCGGTGTGAGGCGTGCTTCCTCCGGGGTGTCCGACCCGACCGACTCGTCGCCGACGTCGACGTGCCACCACTCGTCGACCTGTGCCGAAGAATGTTGTGGGCCAACAGGCTTCGCACGGCACGCACCACCACCGGTCGCACCGGACACAATGCGCGCACCTGGGTCTACGGACGAATCGGGCAACCGTGCCGACGATGCGGAACGCTCATCGCCCGCGAGTTCTGGCGCGACCGGCCGGACTCGACCAGCGAGGATCGGGTCGTCTACTACTGCCCGCGGTGCCAGAGCTGAACGTCGGCGCCTAGACCGGATACCGCTCCGGCTCTGGCCCGAACTCGAAGCGACGCGCGCTGACCTCGTCCGGCACGATCTCGACGTAGTTGTACTTCAACGTCGGGATCAGCGGGCGCAACGGGGCCTCGTCGGCCTTGGCGATCTCGGCGCCGGTGGTCAGAATTCGCGCCGACCCCTTGACCACGACACTCCACCCGCCGTCGTCGTCGTAGGCATCGGCCTCGAAGGCCACCTTGCCGTTGACGGCGAGTTCGGCGAGCTTGGTGCCCTCCGCTGTGCGCATCAACACGCGACCGTCACCGGCGAAATAGTTGATGGGAAAGATGTCGGGCTGGCCACCGACGCTCAACGCGATCCTTCCGACGTCGGAGGTGGCGAGCAGCGCCCATGCCTCGTCGACGGGAAGCTCGTGAATGGGATTGTGCACCATGGCGTCTCCTCTGCTCATGAATCCATTGTCACGCCGCCGAGGCGCCGGGCGAAGGGCATTTGGTCCTGTTGCGAAAGCGTGCCATTCAGTCCGGAATCGGCACCGGTTCCAGGATGTCGACCCGCGACTCAGGTGCAGCGGCACGCAGCGCGTCTGCCGATTCGTCGTCGGGTTGCTGTTGTGAGGCGATCTCCGCGGCGACCCGCGCCTTGTAGGTCTCGACCTCGAACGCCACCTTCTCAGGGCCCCAGCCGAGAACCGGCGCGACGAGGTCGGCGACCTCTTGAGCGCAGTCGACGCCGCGATGCGCGTACTCGATCGAGATCCTGGTTCTGCGCGCCAGGATGTCCTCGAGGTGCAGTGCCGCCTCATCGACGGCCGCATACACGACCTCCACGCGCAGATACTGCGGCGCGGCCTCGAGTGGACGCAGCAGCGACGGATCATCCGCCGCGTAGAACAACACGTCGTCGATCAGCGATCCGTACCGGTTGAGCAGTCGACGGATCCGGTAGGGGTGCAGTCCGTACTTCTCGCCGAGAGACTCGCACTGGTTGATCAGCGCGAAGTACCCGTCGGCGCCGATGAGCGGGACACGCTCGGTGATCGACGGCGCAACGCGTGTCGGGATGAAATCGACGCAGGCATCGACGGCGTCGGCGGCCATCACGCGGTACGTCGTGTACTTGCCACCGGCGATCGAGATGAGCCCCGGCGCGATCTCGGCCACCGCGTGCTCGCGTGAAAGCTTCGACGTCGCTTCGTCCTCGCCTGCGAGCAGGGGTCGCAGCCCGGCGTAGACGCCTTCGATGTCGTCGTGACGCAGCGGTGTCACCAGCACCTCGTTGACACGTTCGAGCAGGTAGTCGATGTCGGCGCGGGTCGCGGCCGGGTGCGCGAGATCGAGGTGCCAGTCGGTGTCGGTCGTGCCGACGATCCAGTGCGTCTCCCACGGGATCACGAACAGCACCGAGGACGCGGTCCGCAAGATGATCGCCGTCTCGCTCACGATCCGATCGCGCGGCACCACGATGTGTACGCCTTTGGAGGCCCGGACCTTGAACCGCCCGCGTTGCTTGGACAGTGCCCGCACCTCGTCGGTCCACACGCCTGCCGCGTTGATCACGCAGTGCGCTTTGATCTCGGCGGTCTCACCGTTCTCGGTATCGCGGACGCGCACACCCATGATGCGGTCGGCGTCGCGCAGAAATCCGACCACCTGCGTCGACGTGCGGATCACCGCACCGTAGTTCGCGGCGGTGCGCCCGACGGTGAGACTGTGCCGGGCGTCGTCGACAACGGTGTCGTGGTAGCGGATGCCGCCGATCAGCGAATCACGCTTCAACGCGGGCGCCACGCGGAGCGCACCCGACCGCGTCACATGCTTCTGGCCCGGCACCGATTTGGCGCCGCCCATCGTGTCGTAGAGGAAGATCCCCGCGGCGACGTACGGACGTTCCCAGACGCGATGCGTGAGCGGGTAGAGGAACGGCAACGGCTTGACCAGGTGCGGGGCCAGCAGGCTGAGTGAGAGTTCGCGCTCGTGGAGCGCTTCACGCACCAACCCGAACTCGAGTTGTTCGAGATAACGCAGTCCGCCGTGAAACATCTTCGACGAGCGGCTCGACGTGCCCGAAGCGATGTCTCGCGCCTCGACGAGCGCGACCCGCAGGCCACGCGTCGCGGCGTCGAGAGCCGCTCCGACGCCGACGACACCACCGCCGATGACGACGATGTCGAACTGTTCGGTACCCAGCCGACGCCACGCCTGCTCGCGGTAGAGCGGCCCAAGGTCAGCTGGTCGGTCCGGATTGAACTCCGTCTCCATGAGCCGAGACTAATCGACACCACGGGGGTTCACCGGTCATTGATACGGCGCGCCGACCGGCACGCGGGCACCCGGTCGGGTGAAGTCGACCAGCACGCCGACCACACCCGCGCTGCCACCCAGAGCGACCGACGCCTCGTACACCGCTTCTCGCATACGACGCCGAGCGACGATGTCGGCGTCGAAAATGATTGCCAGACAAGTCAATCCGCGAGCAGCGCGAAAGTGAACCCGTTGGGTGAACGCATCGCCCGCACGGTGCGCAGCGAGGCCGTCGACATCACGCTGCACCATCGCGGCGTCGAGTCGCTTGCGGGTGTCCTTCGACACCCGACCAGTGGTCTGCCATTGGGTCATCGCGTCGCGTACCGATTCGACCCCACCGATGTCGGTGACGTCGACAACGACGACCGCCAGTCGGCCGAGCGCATCGTCGACGACGTCGTCGGCAATGCGGTCGGCGAGACCGCGAACGTCAGGCGACAACCTGTCGATCCGACCGGCGGTGGCGTTCGGAGTCATCGGCCCGCACCCCGCTCACGAGAGGCCTCAGCGTGCGCACCGGATCGCTGCGCATCGACCTTCGGTTCGCTCGCGCTGGTGTCGGCAGCGGGATCGAGCGGCGGCATCGACTGCGGCGTCCAGTCGCCGATCACCGGCGGACCGACGAGCGGGAGGTCGCCGACGATCTCCTCGCCGTGCTCACGGGTGTTGAGGTAGCGGGCCGACTGGTGCTTGTTGTCGCCACGGTCGCGGGCACCGCCACCCGACGCCGGTGGCATCGCGGAGTTCGGACCCGACCGCATCGCAGGTCCCGCACTCGGGCTCGCCGACATTGCAGGCGTCGACGGCGCGGTGCCCAACCCAGGCGGTCGCGATGCGCCGAGTGATGGTGCAAGCGCACTCGGAGAACCGGCGCCGACGCCCTGACCTGCGCCGAGACCGGACGATCCGCTACGACCCGCGCCGAGCGATCCCGTCCGCCCGGAGTCCGCGGCACCGGGTCCACCGATACCGCTCACCGGTGTGCTCGCCGCGGCAGAGTCGGCGCTGCCGAACCCTCCTCGCGTCAGCCGGTCGGCATCAGCGTCGGCCGTGCCTGCCGCCGACGTTCCGGTGGAGCTCGACGGTCCGCCGGGGCCCACTCCACCCGCAGCGGGGGACGCAGGCGCCGGCGTCGACGGCGAGGTCGAGACCTCGCCGCTCGATCCCGGTCCGGCGGAGCCGCTCAGGTCGGAATCGGCGACGTTGCCCGACTGCGTGCGCCCCGATCCCGCGCCGGTGCCGGCGACGACACCCTGGCCCGAGTCGCTGCCCGCCATCGGATCCGACGACGCAGCCGGCAGTTCGGGTAGCCACGTCTGGACGCTGACCATCGGGTTCGTGTAGACGCCTTCCATCAACGACACGACCTCCGCACGCAACGTCGACGCATCCTCGGGATGCGCGCGGATCTGCGCGGCCGCATGCCTGACAGCACCGGCCTGCTGAGAGGTAGCGGTGAGGACGTCCTGGGCCTGCGCGAGTGCGTCGATCGCGGGCCGGACGGACTCGGCCGCCGCTGAGATGGCTTTGCCGACACCCGCACCCGCCGCGGTACTTCCGTCGGCCGCACGCCCGAGCATCGTGTCGTCTCCGAAGGCGCTCGTCAGACTCTTCACGACCTTCCCGACAGCGTCGAGCGCGGCTTGAATGGCGTTCGCGTCACCGCTGGCAGAGCTGTCGGTGATGCTCTCGATCTTCGCGAGGATCTCGGCGACACTCATCGAAGCCCATGGAGTGCGGCCGTTGCTGGTCGCATGAGCACCCCCGTCGTTGAACAGGTAGCTGTTCCGAGAGCCTGTACCAGTGCTTACCGCGGGCAAATCGGGATGCTCGTAGTACCGACCCGACACGCGTACCCCCCCGTCAGTCGTCGCGTGATCTCGCCGAAACGGTACCGCGACATCGCCGCGCGCGGCCGAGGATTCTCACGCCTGTGCACCAACTCCAGCCTGTGCACCAACTCAACCTGCGCTGGCCCTTCGCCGCGGGCACGCCGAGAGAACTCAGTCGAGGTCGTCGTGCCGCACGAGCTGTCGCGCGGCCTCGGTGATCGAACCCGAGAGCGAGGGATAAACCGAGAGCGTCTGGGCGAGATCGCCGACGGTCAGCTTGTTCTGCACGGCCAAGGCGATGGGAAGGATCAACTCCGACGCCGTCGGTGCGACCACCACACCCCCGATCACGACACCGGTCGCGGGGCGGCAGAAGATCTTGACGAAGCCTCTCCGCAGACCGCTCATCTTGGCGCGCGGGTTGGTGGAGAGCGGCAGCATCACGGTGCGCGCCGGGTACTCGCCGGCGTCGATCGCCTGCTGCGAGACGCCGACGGTGGCGATCTCCGGACGCGTGAAGATCGCGGAGGCAACGGTTTTCAGCTTGATCGGGCTCACGCCCTCGCCGAGCGAGTGATACATCGCGATGCGACCCTGCATGGCGGCGACGGAGGCAAGCGGGAACAACCCGGTGCAGTCGCCCGCCGCGTAGATACCCGGCACAGAGGTGCGCGACACCCGGTCGACGGTGATGTAGCCGCCCTTGTCCGTCGCGACTCCCGCACGGTCGAGACCGATTTCCCCCGTGTTGGGGACCGAACCAACGGTCATCAGCACATGCGAGCCGGTCACCGTGCGGCCGTCGGCGAGGTACACGGTCACGGAGTCGCCGGTGGGCTCCACCTTGTCGGCACGCGCATGTTTGACCAATTCGACGCCGCGCTCGGCCAGCGCATCCTCGAGGACCAGCGCAGCGTCTTCGTCCTCGCCGGGCAGCACGCGGTCGCGGCTGGAAACGAGCGTCACCTTCACTCCGAGTTCGGTGTAGGCGTGCACGAACTCGGCACCCGTCACACCCGAGCCGACGACGACGAGATGCTCTGGCAGCTTGTCGAGGTCGTAGAGCTGGCGCCACGTCAGGATGCGGTCGCCATCCGGCGCGGCGTCGGGCAGGACGCGCGGCGACGCGCCTGTCGCGATCAGGACGACATCGCCGTCGTAGTGCTCGGTCGTGCCATCCTGCAGCGTCGCCACGACGCGGTGCGACGCGATGCCGGGGTGCGTCTCCTCCAGCGAGGCGTAGCCGGACACGAGTGTCACGCCTTCGCTGAGCAGCCTGTCGCGGATGTCTGCCGACTGCGCGAACGCGAGGTCGCGGACGCGCTGGTGAATCTGCGGCAGCGTGACCAGCGCGTCGTCGGTGCGCAGGTTGATGCCGAGATCGATGGCTCGCCGAACCTCGGTTCGGATACCGGTCGACGCGATGAAGGTCTTGGACGGCACGCAGTCCCACAGCACACACGCGCCGCCGATGCCGTCGGAGTCGATCAGGGTGACGTCGGCGCCGTACGCTGCCGCAACCAGCGCCGCCTCGTAGCCGGCGGGGCCACCGCCGATGATCACGATCCTGGTCACAGAGCACACTCCTGTTCGGTGAGAGGGGCCATCGGGTACGGCGCATAGAGGCACCGCTCAACACCTCCAACCTAGTCCCACCCCGACGTCCACGCCGTCACCGGGCGAGTCGCGTCGCTCACCGTCCGCTTTCGTGACGGGCCGCGACCATCTAGAGTTTCCCGACGTGCCGATATATGCCGCGTACGGGTCCAACATGAGTCCGGATCAGATGACCGAGCGCGCGCCGCACTCCCCGATGTCGGGGACCGGCTGGCTGCGTGGTTGGCGACTCACCTTTGCCGGCGCCGACATCGGCTGGGAGGGATCGCTCGCGACGGTCACCGAGGACCGCGACGATCCCGAGGCCAAGGTCTTCGTCGTGCTCTACGACGTCCCCGACGAGGACGAGGCCACCCTCGACCGGTGGGAGGGCTCAGAACTCGGCATCCACCGCAAGATCCGTGCGCGCGTCGACACCTCCGACGGCCCCGTCCTCGCGTGGCTCTACGTGATGGACGCCTTCGAAGGCGGACTGCCGTCGGCGCGCTACCTCGGCGTGATGGCCGACGCGGCCGAAAGTGCAGGCGCCCCAGCTGATTACGTGCAGGACATCAGGCTGCGCGAGGCGCGCAACGTCGGACCGGGACCCGGCCCCATCGACTCCTGAGCGACGCCGCGGACCCGACCCGGGGCGAGCGTGCTCAGCCTATGTCGAGCACGACGCCCGCGAGGGTGCGCACGCCGACCTCGAGTGCGCGCTCGTCGAGGTCGAAGTTGGGCTGGTGCAGATCCATCTGCGGCCCCAGCCCGTCCCACACGCCGAGCCTGCCCATCGCACCCGGAACGTGCTCGAGATACCACGAAAAGTCTTCTCCCCCAGGCGATTGCGGGGTGTCCGCGATGGCCTGTGGCCCTAGCGTCGATACCGACTTCGCCAACATCGCGATCGCGGTCTCGTCGTTGACCACCGGCGGCACTCCACGGAAGTAGGACAGGTCGTAGGAGACTCCGAGCGGGCCGAGCAGTTGCCCGACGACACTGCGCACCAACGGTTCCAACTCGTCCCACGTGCCGTGGTCTCCGGTGCGGACGGTGCCCCGCAGCATGCCCTCCTGCGGAATCGCGTTGGGCGCGTTGCCCGCATGCGCCGCACCCCACGCCATGACCGTGCCCGAGCGGGGGTCGACCCTGCGCGACAGCACACCGGGGAGTCCGGTGATCACCGTACCCATCGCGTACACGATGTCGCCGGTGAGGTGCGGGCGCGATGTGTGCCCGCCGGGCGAATGTATTTGCAGTTCAATGTGATCCGCCGCCGATGTCAGCGCGCCGGCTCGGAGGCCGACCGAGCCGACAGGAAGTCGGGGATCGCAGTGCAGCGCAAAGATCCGACTGACGCCCTCGGTCACTCCGGCGGCGACGGCGTCGAGCGCACCGCCGGGCATGACCTCCTCGGCGGGCTGGAAGATCAGTCGCACACCGACCGGTAGCAACGGCACGGCCGCGAGCAGTCGGGCCACCCCGATCAGGATCGCGGTGTGCGCATCATGGCCGCACGAGTGCGAGACACCCTCCACGGTCGACGAGAACGGCAATCCGGTGTGCTCGGTGATGGGCAGCGCGTCCATGTCGGCACGGAGCGCGATGCGCTGACCCGTCGTCGGGCCGAGATCGCAGACCACACCAGTGCCCAGCGGAAGACGCGTGGGGTTCAGGCCCACTTCTCCGAGAAGCGCCATGACCATCTCGGTGGTCTTGACCTCTTGCCGAGACAACTCGGGCTGCTGGTGAATGGCACGCCGCCAGCCGACGACGTCGGCGCGGTGAGCCGCCCACCAGTCGTCGATGATCGACGCGCCGTCGCTCATAGCAGCGCTGCAGGGGTCGGGGCCGCGAGATCGGCGAGAAGGTGCTGCCGCAGTGCCCGTTTGACGTTGGCGAGGTTCGGCCCGGCGACCGCCGTACGCTCAGCGGCGACCTCACTCGCCCGCGTGAGCAGGTCGTCGGCCGCCACAGCGTCGTCGACGATGCCCGCCGTCACGGCGTCGGCCGCACCGTAGCGGCGACTGGTCAGCATGGCCTCTGTGGCGGTGCGATCCGGCAGGCGCGTGGTGAGCAGTCCTGCCATCCCGCGCGGGAACGGCATGTTCAACGCGGCCTCGGGGAGCGACCAGAAGCCACGTTCGGTGCGCATGACCACGTAGTCGGCGCAGAGCGCGAGCATGGCGCCCGCACCGAACGCGTGACCGTTGACCGCCGCCACCGTTGACTGCGGAAGCGTCAGGACCTTCGCGTAGAGCGCATGCACCCGGTCGAGGTACGCGGGCAGCTCCGACGCGTTGGCGAAGACGAAGTCGGTATCGAGTCCGTTGGTGAAGAACTTGCCTGTCGAGGTGATCACCAGGCCCTTGGCCGGGCCCGCCGCGATCTCGTCGAGCAGGCCTTCGATCGCGTCGAGCCACGCAGGGCTGAACCGGTTCTCGGGATTGTTCTCGTCGAGTTCGACACCCGGCGACCCGAGGTACAGGTAGGCGATATCGGGATTCTCGGACTGCGCTGCGTCAGACAGATACGGCATGGGTCGACCTTATCGCCTGGTCACACGCCGCACGCAGGATGCCCCTAGTGTGATGCCCATGGATCCCACCGTCGACGCCGACGCCGCGGCCATCTCCGCGGCAGCGACCATCGCAGCCGAAACCGATGCCTCCACACACGACGTCGCGGTCGTCCTCGGGTCCGGCTGGGCCCCGGCGGCTGAGGCGTTCGGCGCACCGATCGCGTCCGTGCCGATGGCGCACATCCCCGGCTTCCTGCCGCCGACGGCCGCAGGACACGGCGGCGTCATCCACTCGGTGCGGATCGGAAACTGTCGAGTCCTGTTGATGCTGGGCAGGATTCACGCCTATGAGGGCCACGACCTCGCCCGCGTCGTCCACCCGGTACGCACTGCGGCTGCGGCCGGTGCCCGCACGATCGTGCTCACCAATGCGGCGGGCGGCCTGCGCGACGACATGTCCGTCGGCCAACCGGTCCTCATCAGCGACCACCTCAATCTCACCGCGCGCTCGCCGCTTGTCGGTGCGCAGTTCGTCGATCTGGTCGATGCCTACTCCCCGCGCCTGCGCGGCGTCGCCCGCGGTATCGAGCCGTCGCTGGCCGAAGGGGTGTACGCGGGACTACCCGGACCCCACTACGAGACCCCCGCGGAAATCCGGATGCTCCGGACCATCGGCGCCGACCTGGTCGGGATGTCGACGGTGCACGAGACGATCGCCGCCCGCGCGGCGGCGATGGAGGTTCTCGGTATCTCGCTGGTCACCAACCTCGCGGCCGGGATCACCGGAGAACCGCTCAGCCACACCGAGGTTCTCGAGGTCGGGCGGGCGTCGGCGGCACGGATGGGCACGCTGCTCGCCGCGATCATCGAAGAACTCGGCGCGGCGTGAGTGGCGGAGTCGAGGACGCGAGAGACGGAGTCATGGATCTGAGCGAAGGAGTCGAGGACGAGTGGGTCGCCGCGTGGATCGCCGCCGATCCCGATCCCGCAACCCGCGCCGAACTCTCCGCACTGGACGGCCCCGACCTCGCCGAGCGTTTCGCCGCACCGCTACGGTTCGGCACCGCGGGGTTGCGTGGCCCGGTGCGCGCGGGCCCCAACGGAATGAACGTCGCAGTCGTCACCCGAGCGACGGCGGGCCTTGCCGCGTGGCTGATCGAGCACGGACACCGGGGCGGTTCGGTCGTGGTCGGTCGTGATGCCCGTCATGGTTCCGAGCAGTTCGCCGCTGCGGCGGCGCAGGTCCTCGCGGCGGCAGGCTTCCGCGTCGTCGTGGTTCCCGCGCCGGGTCCGACGCCGCTGGTGGCGTTCGCGTGTCGCGATCTCGACGCCGTCGCGGGTGTCCAGATCACGGCATCCCACAATCCGCTCGGCGACAACGGCTACAAGGTCTACCTTGCGGGGGGCGCCCAGATCGTTCCGCCGGCCGACGGTGAGATCGAGGAACTCATCGCCGCATCGCCCCACGCCGTCGACGTTCCTCGCCGAGACGTCGTGCACGATCCCCGCGCCGACGAGATCGTCGGCCGCTACCTCGACCGCATCAGCACCCGTTTCCCGGTGGTCGCCGACGCCTCACTGCGAATCGCGCTGACGCCGATGCACGGCGTCGGCGGCGCGCTCGCCGTCGATGCCCTTGCGCGCGCCGGATTCACCGACGTCCACGTCGTCGACGAACAGTTCGACCCCGACCCGGACTTCCCCACCGTGGCCTTCCCGAATCCCGAGGAGGCGGGGGCAAGCGACCTGCTGCTCGCATGCGCGGAGAAGGTCGAAGCCGACATTGCGATCGCACTCGATCCCGACGCCGACCGGTGCGCGGTGGGCACGCGCGTCGACGGCACCTGGCGGATGCTCACCGGCGATGAGACAGGTGCGCTGCTCGGCTCGTTCATCCTCTCCGACGCCGCCGCAGGCCCCGACGGCTCGCCACCGGTCGTTGCGAGCACGCTGGTGTCGAGCAGTCTGCTGGAGAAGATCGCCAGGCGCGTGGGCGCACGTCATGTCACGACGCTGACCGGCTTCAAATGGCTTGTGCGCGCGGGCGAACCGCTGCGCTACGCCTACGAGGAGGCGATCGGGCACTGTGTGGACCCCGACGCGGTGCGCGACAAGGACGGCATCAGCGCGGCGNNCGACACCACCGTGATCGCTGCACTGATGGACCGTCTACGCACCTCACCGCCGAGCACACTGGCAGGCATCGCCGTGACCGCCGAGGACTACGCCCGCCGCGACGACGGCCTGCGCACGGACGCGATCGCGCTCAGCGGGGTGGCTGGTGACGGGATGTCGGTGCGGGTGATGGCACGCCCCTCCGGCACCGAGCCGAAGCTCAAGTACTACATCGAAATGACGACACCTCCCGGTTTCGTGGTGTCGGCAACACAATCGCCCGCGCCAACGACATACGGTGCAGATACCCGTGCACTGGTCCATCTGCTCGACGACATGACGCTGCGTGTCGCGGCCGAACTCGCCGAGTATGGCCGCACCTGATCGACACCACAGTCCGGCAACGGGTCACCGACGGAAGGAATGCTCCGCATGACCTACCCCCAGCTGCCCCCGCAGCGGTCGCCGTGGTCGTCTCCGGCGGTGATCATCGCGATCGTGACGGGAGTCCTCCTCGTCGTCGGCGTCGTTCTGGCCACGCTCATCCTGCTCCCGCGTCTCGAAGGCGACGATTCGAGCTCGGCGGCGGCGTCGAGTTCAGCTGTGCCGACGACCGGGGCACCGGCCAGCGTCGGACCCGCGACCACCACGGGCGGCTCCGGTGGTGCCCAGAACGGCACTCGCCCCACCGAATCCCAGAACAATGGCAACCAGAACACGGGTAGCCCCACGACCCCGCACGCCACCCCCGACATCGCGGGAACCGACTGGCAGGGGTTCACCGGGGGTCCGCGCTGCAACGCGGCCGACGACCCGGCGATGGTGATCGCCCAGACGAATCGCTCGCAGATCGTGATCTGCCAGGTCGGTTCGCAGTCCGGACGCTGGTACTACAAGGGATACGCCGACGGAAATTCCGTCGAGGTCGGCTATCCGACTCGCAGCGGCAACACCTACAGCGCCACCAACGGCAACGTGACCTACGTCGTGGGGCCGAGCCAACTCGACATCGAGAAGAACGGCGAGACCATCGCCACCGAGCCGATGAGCGCGTACTGGAGCGCATCCTGACCTGCGCCTCCATACCCAGTGACGGGGCGTCGGGATCGCTGGATTACAACTGATTGGTGACCTCCCCCGACGCGCCAGTCCTGAACGCCTCATCGGTCGACGTCGTCCGCAGCGGACGAAAACTACTGCACGACGTCAACCTGTCGGTCTCGCCGGGCGAGCACTGGGCACTGTTGGGACCCAATGGCGCGGGCAAGTCGACGCTGATGGCGATCCTGGGCGCGCGCAGTCATCCCACGACCGGAACCGTTGATGTGCTCGGTCGTCGGCTCGGTCGGGTCGACATGCGCGAGTTGCGAACCCACATCGGTCACGTCGACCCGCGCTGGCGTATCGACGTGCCGATCACCGCACACGACGTCGTGCTGACCGGACTCACCAACACCCCGGAGCTCGACCGCCGCCACGTCTACACCGACGAGGAGCATCGCCACGCCGACGACCTGCTCGAGATGTTGGGTATGAGTGCTCGCAGAGACTCCGAGTGGCCGGTGATGAGCCAGGGCGAGCGGGGTCGCACGCTGATCGCGCGGGCCCTCATGCCACGTCCCGCGCTCTTGCTGCTCGACGAGCCCGCGACTGGCCTCGACCTCGCCGCGCGCGAACGTCTGCTGTCGGCCATCGACCGCCTGCGCGCAGACGTCGATCGCCTCGCCAGCGTTCTTGTCACCCATCACCTCGAGGATCTGCCGAGTTCGACGACGCACGCGATGCTGCTCCGCGACGGCGAGGTGACGGCGTCGGGACCCGTTGCTCAGACGCTGACCTCGGACGCGATCAGCGCCTGCTTCGACCACCCGGTCTCTGTCCGACGACACGACGGTCGCTGGTCGGCGACGGCCGCGTAACGCGCTTCGGCGTCGACATCCCCGCTGCGTCCTCCATGTGGGGTCCTCAGCGAGGGCCGAACTGGCGGTCGCCCGCATCGCCGAGTCCGGGCACGATGTAGGCGGCCTCGTTGAGTCCGTCATCGACAGAAGCGACCACCAGTCGTACCGGATGCCCCGAATCATCCAGTGCGGCAACACCTTCCGGAGCAGCAACGACGCAGACCGCGGTAATGTCCGTCGCGTTGCGTGCGACGAGGAGTTCGATCGTGTGCAGCATCGATCCGCCGGTGGCGAGCATCGGATCGAGGACGAACACCGGGAACCCGGACAGATCGTCGGGCAGCGATTCGAGGTACGGCACCGGCTGGGCGGTCTCCTCGTCGCGCGCGATACCCACGAATCCGACGTGCGCCTCGGGCACCATCGCGAGCGCCTGCTCGACCATGCCGAGCCCCGCGCGCAGGACCGGAACGAGGAGCGGCGCACATTCGAGTTTCGACCCCGTGTAGGGCTGCAACGGCGTCTCGATCTCGACGACCGCGGATTTCGCAGAGCTCAACGCCTCGTACACGAGCATCTGCGTCAGACTCGACAGCGCAGCACGGAATTCCGCGTTACCGGTTGTCTTGTCGCGCAACGTGGTGAGCCGGGCCGCGGCAAGCGGATGTTCGACGATCTGTACCTGCATGCGGATCACTCTAGGGCGCGTCCACCGGCAGTGCGCGCTTGTCCGGCAGCCACGAGAACGCAGTTCGATGGAACCGATCGGGGCTTCTCGCCGTCTCAGTTCGCATGACGGACCTCACCTCCCAACGAACCTCACTCGACACCGGCACACTCGACGCCTACGCGGACACCCAGCGCACCGCAGAGCACCGTGTCGCCGCACACGCTGTTGCCAGCCGTACCGACCTCGCGGCGCTGACACCGACGTTCGGCGTGATCGGAGCCGAGTTCCTCGCGGCACTATCCGCGACGATGCAGGCCCGCGCCGAGCGTCTCGACGCCATTGCCGGCGCTCACGATCGGATCGGCACCACCACGACGACCGCCGCCGTCGCCTACTCCGACGCCGACGCCGCGAACGCCTCCGACATGGGGCTCCGCCTGCCATGATCACTGTCGACATCCTCATCGCGCCCTTACGCATCCTGATCACCGCACTCGGTACCGGGGTGCTGCCCGTCGAGAACCCCGCCACGACGATCCGGTCGGCGAGCACCGACCTCGACGAGGTGCGTCGAACCTCGGCAGCGGCGACGTCGGCGGTGCAGAACGGGTGGCACGGAACCGGGTCACGCGGCGCCGTAGCGGCAGCCGAACGCACTGCCCGCGCCTCGACCGCCGTCGACGACGACGGACGGCAGATTGCCACACTGGTGGAAACCGCAAGTGCTCGAATCGAACTCGCGGCCCGACAGCTGCGCGAGCTGGTCGATTCGTTCGAGCGTGCGGCTACCGCGATGGGTCCCGCGCTGTCGACGCCAGCAGGCCTGGTGGCCATCGTGCCGGTCGCAGTCGACCATGTGCAGCGCGGGCTGTCGATCGTGTCGCGTGCACAGGCCGACCTCGCCGACGACACCAGAGCGATGAGCGAACTCGGCCGCCACGAAGCGCCGGCGCAGGTCGGCTCGCGGCCCGCCGCGAACACAACGTCGCCGACAAGCAAGGGCGTAGCGGTCACTCTCCCCGACGGTTCGGTCGCCTACGCACCGAATGAACGCGCTGCCACCGCGGTCCGTGCAGCACTGAGCCAGCAGGGTGTGCCCTACGTCTGGGGTGGCACCACGCCCGACGGCTTCGATTGCAGTGGATTCACCCAGTGGGCCTACCGCCAGGCGGGCGTCGAACTTCCTCGACTGGCGCAGGAACAGGACACCGCAGGCATGGCGGTCACACAGGATCAGTTGCTGCCCGGCGACCTCGCCGTGTGGGATGGACACGTCGCCATGTACATCGGCAACGATCAGCTTGTGGAGGCCGGCGATCCGGTGGGTGTTTCGCCGTTGCGTACCACCAATGCGGGGCAGGGATTCCAGGGCTTCTTCCGGCCGAAGTGATCCCGGGCGGACGGGGCAGGTATCGAGTTCACAGCGATCATCGCTACGCTGTTGCCTCATGGCCGGAGACATCGTTCCCATCGAACTCGGACTCACCAACGGAAACGGTTTCACCCTGTGGGCGCCACGCTGGCGTGAGGGCGACGACGAGTGGGAGGCATTCCTCGGACTCGACGATGACCTGTACGTATTCCCCGGCGTCGCCGAGCTCGTCGGCTTCGTCCGCACCGACACCGACAACGACCTCGTCGAGCATCCCGCGTGGGACACCGTCAAGCAGCTCTCGGCCGACGAACTGATCCCCGACGACCGCCACACCTACGATCTCGTCGGTGTGCCGGAACTCGCGGCAGAAGACCCGACGCCCGAGGTGATCGCCGAACTCGAGGACGCGCTCGAGATCGTGCGCATCCTCGGCGAGGTCTGCGAACTGATCACCGTCACCAAGTTCTTCAACGGCAATCCGATCCTCGGCGCGGTGACCACCGGTACCCGCAACTTCGAGGGCCGCGACGGCGTCGACCTGTGGGTCCGCATCGGACGTCTCATCGCCAAGCACTGGGACGACGTCCTCGACTCCATCGATGACGTCATCACGACCCCTGACGTCGACGCTGCGGCCGTCACGGTCGCCGCCGACGAACTCGAAGCCGCCGCGTCGGCCGAGGACGAGGACGAACCCGACGACGACATCGACCTGCTCGACGACGACTCCGAAGACGCCGAGGCCGCGGCGGTTGTCACAGCCGCGAAAGGCGCAGACGACTCCGAAGAAGACGACCTAGATGACATCGACGACGACGATTTCTGGGCGGGCGTCGGCATCGACCCGATCAAGATCGTCACCGGGACCGGTGAGTACCTCTCGCTGCGCTGCTACCTCGGAGACGATCCCGTATTCCTCGGTACACGGGGCAAGATCTTCGTGTTCACCTCGCCGCGCACACTCTCGAAGTTCCTCGCCGAGAACAACGACCACGACCTCACCGACGTCTCGACCTTCACCGACGTCCGCACCGAGGCAACCGATGGGGCGCTCGAGTTCGACGTCATCGACGACAACGTGTACGTGCTGCCCGGACTGGCCGAGGACATCCTCGACGGCCCGCGCCGCATCGACCGCAACCAACTCGACCTCGCCGTCGAATTGTTCTCCGACGCAGCCGATTACGCCGACGACGACGCAGTCTCGGAGGCCTTGGCGAGCACGACCCCGCTCGGCTGGTTCGTCGACTACGCGATCAATCCGGACCCGAAGCGATTGGCACCGTCGGCACCGTTCGACAACGAGGCCGAGGCGTGGCGCGCACTCGAGCATGACTTCGAGGACCGCCTCGAGATCAAGCGCTGAGGAGCCACCGCCTGCAGGTCGGTTGCCCGCTCAGCCGATCAGGACGGCGTAGCCGGGCTTGATCACCTCGTCGATGAACGCGAGGCGCTCGTCGAAGTGGATGAACGCCGACTTCATCGCGTTGACGGTGAATCGCTCGAAATCGGCCCAGCCATAACCGAATTGCTGCGCGAGCCGGTAGAACTCCTTGCTCATCGTGGTGTCGCTCATCAGCCGGTTGTCGGTGTTGACGGTGACCCGGAATCGCAGACGCGCAAGCGCGTTGAACGGATGGTCGGCCATCGAGGCGACAGCGCCGGTCTGCACATTTGAGCTCGGGCAGAGTTCGAGCGGAATCCTCTTGTCGCGCACCACATTCGCAATCTCTCCGAGTTCTGCACCCGCAAACGACGACGCCGCGAGGTCGACGCCGTCGGGCAACGTGATGTCGTCGATCACCCGCACCCCGTGGCCGAGTCGGTCGGTTCCGCAGAACGCGATCGCCTCGTGGATGGACGGTAGTCCGAATGCCTCGCCCGCGTGGATGGTGAACGGCGCACTGTTGGCGCGCATGTACTCGAACGCGTCGAGATGCCGGGTCGGCGGATTGCCCGCCTCCGCACCGGCGATATCGAATCCGACGACACCCTCGTCGCGATAGCGCACCGCGAGTTCGGCGATCTCGCGCGCACGGGCGGCGTGACGCATCGCGGTCACCAGGCAGCGAACCGTGATCGGTCGCCCACCCGCAGCGGCGACCGCCTCGCCCTCGGCGAACCCGCGCAGCACTGCCTCGACGACCTCGTCGAGCGTCAGTCCTCGCTCGAGGTGCTGCTCGGGCGCATAACGGATCTCGGCGTACACGACGCCATCGGCAGCAAGATCTTCGACGCACTCCCGGGCCACGCGCTCGAGCGCAGATGCCGTCTGCATCACGGCAACGGTGTGCGCGAAGGTCTCCAGGTATCGCTCGAGTGACCCGCTGTCCGCGGCCTCCCGGAACCAGCGCGCCAACGAGTCGGCATCGGTGGCGGGGAGGTCGTCGTAGCCGACCTCGGTGGCGAGTTCGAGCACGGTCGACGGTCGGAGCCCGCCGTCGAGATGATCGTGGAGCAAGACTTTCGGTGCGAGCGCGAGGGTGCTCAGGTCGAGGGGTCTGCTGGTCGACGTCGAGAACATGACCCGAACTTACCGACAGCGCCGACCGACGGCATGCCCGGACACGCGCAGTTTCCCGGCGGTCGCGCTCGCCGAGCAATCCCACCGGCCTCGTTGATCCGGTCAGATGAAATCGTGCTCGTATGTTCGGACGAATCCTCGCTTCGAGTGACCCTACGGTGCAGTCGTGCGTCTTGGGGTCGGCGCATGTCTTTCGATCCGCTGGGTCTGGCAAGCGGCGACATAGGGCCATTTGACAACCCGAATATCCCCAAGGTGGTCATACTCGTCGTGTGAATCGGCGGCTCGCTGTTTTCGATTCTGCCCGGGCTCGTGTTGCTCTGCCGCCGCGGTCCGCGCCCCGGTGGCCAGCCATCGGCGTAGCGTTCATCGCGGCACTGAGTGCACGCCCGTGGGGAATCGTCACCGCATTGCTCTGCTTCCTCGCGCCGGTGGTGCAGGTGTACTGGCCCAGTACCTTTCCGCCAGAGGCGGCAGCGGAAACGGCAGGCGATGTCATCGGCCAAGCCGCACCTTGGTTCGCGCCCGGCTCGCCCGGCGAAAGGCCTCAGGCAGACGTCTAACCGATGCGGTCGAGGACGATCGGCCGGATGGCCGACGGCGAATCCGGCAAGATCACGGCCGCCTCCTCGAGCCTCGCGCGCGCGGCGTCGAATCGTTCCGGTGTCTGGGTGTGGAGCGTGAACAGCGGCGAGCCTGCGCTGATGCGGTCGCCGGGCTTCGCGTGCATCACAACCCCCGCGCTCGCCTGGACGGCTTCGCCGGGTCGTGACCGTCCGGCGCCGAGCAGCCACGCGGCATCGCCGACGGCCCGCGCGTCGATCCGGTGGACGTATCCGGACGTCTGCGCGGTCACGTCGTCGGTGTGCGGTGCGCGTGGTAGCGGAGCATCCGGATCGCCTCCCTGCGCGGTGATCATGGCGCGCCACGTGTCCATCGCGCTGCCGTCGGCCAGTGCGGCGGCCGGGTCGGCGTCTAAAACGCCTGCGGCGTCGAGCATTTCACGTGCGAGCGCAATCGTCAGTTCGACGACGTCCGACGGTCCTCCGCCGGCCAGCACCTCCAGGGACTCGGCGACCTCGACCGCGTTGCCCGCCGTCAACCCGAGGGGGGAATCCATGTCGGTGAGTAGCGCCGTGGTCCGGACGCCCGCGTCGACGCCGAGCGACACCATGGTCTGCGCCAGTTGTCGCGCGAGCGCCTCGTCGGGCAAGAACGCTCCCGACCCGACCTTGACGTCGAGGACAAGCGCCCCGGTGCCTTCGGCGATCTTCTTGCTCATGATCGAGCTGGCGATCAACGGGACGGACTCGACAGTCCCCGTCACATCACGCAGCGCGTAGAGCTTGCGGTCGGCTGGCGCCAGGTCGGCGCCCGCGGCGCAGATCACCGCTCCGACGTTCTCGAGCTGCGCGTGCATCTCAGCGGTCGTCAGGTCGGCTCGCCAGCCGGGGATCGATTCGAGTTTGTCGAGCGTGCCGCCCGTGTGTCCGAGGCCTCGGCCGGACAGTTGAGGCACAGCGACGCCGAAGGAGGCGACGACCGGAGCCAGCGGCAAGGTGATCTTGTCGCCGACGCCGCCTGTCGAGTGCTTGTCCACGGTCGGCAGCACAGCGCCGCCACGACGTAATCCGGAGAAGTCCATCCGTGTGCCGCTGTCGATCATGGCGCGGGTCCAGTCGTCGATCTCGCGACGCGTCATTCCGCGCAGCACAATAGCCATGAGCAGCGATGACATCTGCTCGGGCGCGACGTCGCCGCGCGTGTAGGCGTCGACGACCCAGTCGATCTGCGGCGTGGTGAGTTCCGCTCCGTCGCGCTTGGTCGCGATCACCGACGTCGCGTGGATGAGGTCGCTCATGTCACCGCACCGCGTCGAGGTCGTCGGGCCCGAATGCGTCGGGTAACAGTCGCGCCAGCGTCGTCGGTCCGGCTCGATGGTCGACGAGCAGATCACCGCCACCGTGTTCGTAGAGGACCTGTCGACAGCGCCCACACGGCATCAGAATCGACCCGGTGGCGTCGCACACACTGACTGCGAGCAGTCGACCGCCGCCCGACGCGATCAACGACGCGACGAGGCCGACCTCGGCGCAGATACCGAGTCCGTATGAGACATTCTCCACATTGCAACCAACCACGATTCGGTCGTCGCCTGTGAGTGCCGACGCCCCGACCGGAAACGAAGAATACGGGGCATATGCGCGCGAAATCATTCCAGTTGCGCTGTCCCGCAATAGATTCCAATCGATATCGGGGGTCAAGACACTCTCCTGCCGCGCGGTCGCTATCGGAGTCGATGTGATGGGAGATACCCAAACAAGCTTGGTAAGGCAAACCTAATTCGTAATGCCTTGTCCCGCAGATCGGTTCGGGCAATTTAACGACTCACTCAGCATAGGTTTAAAGTCTCTTGCATGGGTCCAAGGTGACACCCAGCCGGTGCCACCGCGTCCATCGACGATGTTGGAGGCCAATTCCCCGATGAGTTCCGAGACCGAGGTCGCACCGGAGCCGGTGCGCAAACGTTCGCTGTACCGCGGCGATCCAGGCATGTGGTCCTGGGTGCTGCACCGCATAACCGGCGTGACGATCTTCTTCTTCTTGTTCGTGCATGTGCTCGACACTGCCGTGATTCGTATTGATCCGAACAAGTACTCGGAGATCATCAACACCTATAAGACCCCGATCATCGGTCTCATGGAGATCGCGCTCGTGGCGTGCGTGCTCTATCACGCACTCAACGGCCTGCGCATCATCCTGATCGACTTCTGGTCGAAGGGCCCCAAGTACCAGCGTCAGATGCTGTGGGTGATTCTCGGACTGTTCGTGGTGGTCTTCGGTGCCGCGGCGATCCGACTCCTGCAGATCCTCATCGAGTATTCGTTCTAAGGAGATACGACAATGACCACATCTCCTGCCTCACAGAACGTCGCCAAGTCGCTGGGCACGCAGTACGACCGGCCCGCCAGCCTCGACAATCCGCGCTCGCCGCGTAAGCCGCGGGGCGGCAACTTCGAGAAGTGGGCATGGCTGTTCATGCGCTTCTCGGGCCTGGCGCTGATCATCCTGACCATCGGCCACATGTTCATCATGCTGGCGTGGGACAACGGCGTGCACCGCATCGACGCCTCGTTCGTCGCGGCCCGCTGGCGTGAACCCTTCTGGCAGATCTGGGACCTCACCATGCTGTGGCTGGCCCAGCTGCACGGCGGAAACGGCGTGCGCACGGTGATCGCCGACTACTCGCGCAAGGACTCGACCCGCTTCTGGCTGAACGTGCTGCTCGGGGTCTCGATGATCCTCGTGCTGGTGTTGGGCACCTACGCGCTGCTCACCTTCGACGTGAACAGCGCCAACTAAGGAGACCACTGAAGATGCAGGAACACCGTTA
>NZ_DLSO01000120.1:0-45599 GCF_002500165.1 Gordonia sp. UBA7860
TTCGATCTCGGCGGCAACTCGTTGTCGGCTACTCAGGTGGCCGCTCGCGTCGGTGAGGTGCTCGACGCCGACGTCCCCGTGCGCATGCTGTTCGACGCACCATCGGTTCGCGACCTGTCTGCACGGGTGACGGTAGCCACGGGCGCCGGTGCTCGGCTGGTTGCCACCGAGCGAGGTGAACGCCCGCCCCTGTCGTTCGCGCAGACGCGCATGTGGTTCATCAATCGCATAGACCCGACGTCGTCGGAGTACAACATTCCGATCGTGCTGCGCCTCACGGGTGATCTCGACGAAGACGCTCTGGTTCACGCGGTCCACGACGTGGTGACCCGCCACGAGGTTCTCCGCACTCGTTACCCATCGGTGGACGGTGACCCGTTCCAAGAGGTCCTCGACCCGGAGGCGGCACTGGCGCACCTCGATGTGGCCGTGGTGGAGGCGCCCGGCGGCGATGCGACACAGTCAGCCGATGGCGTGGTGCGCGAGGTCGAGGCACTCACGAGGCGGGGGTTCGACCTCGCTGTGGAGATCCCGGTGCGCGTGCGCCTTCTGCGCGTGCGCGATCGGGCAACCGGTGACCGGCAGTGGGTGCTCGTCGCGGTCATCCATCACGCGGCCGCCGACGGATTCTCGATGACACCACTGGTATCGGATCTCGCGCGCGCTTATGAAGAACGGCACGGATCGCCGGGACGGGCCCTCCCGACCCTCGCGCCGCTGGCGGTGCAGTACGCCGATTTCGCCCTGTGGCAGCGGGAGCGACTCGGCAATCGTGACGACGAGTCGTCGAGGCTGTCCACGCAGTTGGACTACTGGCGAGCGATCCTCGCCGACGTTCCTCCGGTCACGGCCATCGCTACCGACCGTCCGCGCGGGGCGATCGCGGACAAGCGCGGCGCGTCGGTCGAGTTCGAGATTCCCGCCGATCTGCGTGCGCGCCTGACCGAACTCGAGGCTCAAGCGGGCGTGACGACGTTCATGCTCCTACACGCCGCGCTGGCCATCCTCGTCGCCTCGTCGTCGGCTCCCGAGGATGCGGGACGCCACGACGTGGTCATCGGAGCACCGATCGCTGGTCGCGGGGTCGCGGTCCTCGACGACATGGTCGGTATGTTCGTCAACAGCGTCGTGCTGCGAACCGAGGTGATCTCGGGAGTGCGTGTCGCCGAGTTCCTCGCCGCGGTTCGCGCAGCGGATGTGGATGCCTTCTCGCACTCGGAGGTTCCGTTCGAGATTCTCGTCGACGAGATCGCGCCGGTTCGCACGCAGTCGTTCGATCCTCTCTTCCAGATCGCGCTCACCTATCAGAATTTCGCCGAACCGCATGAACTGACGCTGCCGGATGTGCGATTCGAGCGTATGGAACCGGCCACGACGGTCGCCAAGTCTGAACTGGACTTCTTCTTCTCCGGGTCCGACTCCACTGACGCACAAGCGTCGCTGAACGGCCAACTGACCTACGCCACAGCATTGTTCGACGAAGACACCGCTGTCGACCTCTGTCGCCGTTTCGTTTCGACCCTCGAGTCCCTGGTGGCTGCAGCGCACTCGACTGCCACGGTCGGTGACCTCATGGAACTGACCGGCGACTCGCTCTCACGAGTCCTCGATATCGAAGCCGGTCGGGTCCGCGAGACCGAGGACGCGACGTGGCCAGAACTCGTCGAGGACCGGTTTGCCGTGTCGGGTGATGATCTCGCGATCGTGACCCCGACGGCGGAGCTCACTTTCGATGAACTCGCCGGTCGCGCTCGCAGGCTCGCTCGAGCTCTGATCGAGGCCGGTGTCGGTCCATCGGTGACCGTCGGTGTCGGTATCGGACACGGCGTCGAGCAGCTTGTCGCGATCTATGCTGTCGCCCTGGCGGGCGGCGCGTACGTCCCGGTCGATCCGGTCCTGCCGGATGACAGATTGTCTGATCTCCTGCGCCAGGCGCACGCACACATCGTCGTGACGACCGAAGCGTCGGACGGCACTGCGTCAGCGTTGAATAGCACCGAGGCGTCGAATTCCGAAGACCGCGTGACGAATTCAACGCGTATTCGGTTCGGCCGCATCGACGGGGTCACCGACGTCATCTCGCTCGATCTGCTCGATCTCGATGCCTACGATGCCTCGCCGGTCACCGATGAGGAGCGCACCCGCCCACGTCATCCTGACGATCCCGCATACGTGCTCTTCACGTCGGGGTCGACCGGCGTGCCCAAGGGCGTCGTCGTCACCTTCGCCAACCTCGGCAACTACGCCCTGTGGTGGCAGTCGACGGCGCGCCTCACGACGCGCGACCGTCGACTCCGCCTTGCGCCCTACACATTTGACGGATCGCTCGACGACATCGTAGCCCCGATCGTGTCGGGGGCACCGATCGTCGTTGCCGATCAACCGCGTGCGGACGTCGCCCGGCTGGTACAGACGATCGACCGTTTCGGTGTCACCTCGCTGTTCGCGGTTCCTTCACTGCTGTCGGCGATGCTCGACATCGCCGATCACGGTCAGCTCGACTCACTGCGCGTCGTCGATTCGGGCGGTGAGGCGCTCACGCCGGAGCTGGCTCGACGATTGCTGTCGGTGCTGCCCGGCAGGCTGCTCAACTCGTACGGTCCGACGGAGACAACGGTCGGGGCTGCGCTCGCCGAGGTGACCACCGGCCTCCTCGACGGGACCGTCGGTGGCGCTGTGCCGATCGGTCGACCCGTGGACAACACGAGGGTCTATGTGCTCGGTGACCGGCTTCAGCGCGTGGCTGTCGGTGTTCCGGGCGAGTTGTACATCGCGGGCGCAGGTGTCGCTCGCGAGTACGTCGGGCAGCCGGGGCGTACCGCCGAGCGCTTCGTCGCATCGCCGTACGGCGACGGCGAGCGCATGTACCGGACGGGCGACATGGCGCGCTGGCGCAGCGACGGGTTGCTGGAGTATCTGGGGCGCACGGACTTCCAGGTGAAGCTACGCGGCCAGCGACTCGAACCCGGCGAGGTCGTCGCGGTGCTGGAGCAGGCTGACGGCGTAGCCGCAGCAGCGGTCATCGTGGTGACCGCACCCTCGGGCGCGGATCACCTTGCCGCTTACCTGGTGGCAGCTGGACACGCACTCGATGTGGAAGCGGTGGCCGACTTCGCTGCTCGACGTCTTCCCGAGTACATGCGGCCGACGGTGTGGACTGTCCTCGATCACGACCTACCACGCAACGCGGCGGGCAAGCTCGACCGAAAAGCGCTGCCTGCACCGGAATTCGGCAGCGACGAGTTCGTCGAGCCGGCGACCGAGACCGAACGACTGCTCGCCGAGGTGGTCTCACAGGTGCTCGACATCGACCGCGTCTCGGTATCGGACAGCTTCTTCGAACTCGGGGGGTCCTCGCTGACCGCCATGCGTGTCGTGGCGCTCGGCTCGGATGCGCTCGGTGTCCCGCTTCAGGTAGCCGATGTCTTCGCCGCGCCGACGATTCGTGAACTCGCCCGAGGCATCGACCGTTCCCGCCCGGAGCGGCTTTCGCTCGTCGCGGGCCCCCGCCCGACACGAATACCGCTGTCCTTCGCACAGCAGCGAATCTGGATCCTCAACCAGCTCGACCCCGGGTCTGGCGTCTACAACATCCCGAGCCTGCTTCACCTGACCGGCGCCGTCGACATCGACGCACTGCACGCGGCCTTCGTCGACGTGGTGGAACGTCACGAGGTGCTGCGCACGCTGTTCCCCGCGCTGGCAGGGTCGAACACTGTCGACTCCACGAACCCGTCACCGCTCACGTCGCAACGAATCGACCCGGCCGCGGTGCCCACGCAGCAGATCATTGAGGCAGGCTACGACGCCGTCGACTGGAAGAGGGTCGACAACGTCGCAGAACTGGAGGCCGCCGCGGTCGACGGGTTCGATGTCACCCGCGAACTACCGGTGCGGGTCCGGCTTCTCGCCGTCGGCGATGGTTGGCAGATGATGGTCGTCATCCACCACATCGCCGGCGACGGTGGCTCCATCGCTCCGCTCATGGCGGATCTGGCAGGCGCGTACGAAGCGCGAAAGAATGGGCGGGCGCCGCAGTTCGAGCCGTTACCGGTGCAGTACGCCGACTTCGCGCTCTGGCAGCGCGCAGCACTCGGCGACGCCGACAACGTCGAATCGGAACTCGCTGCACAGGAACGCTATTGGGTAACGGCTCTCGACGGTGTACCGGATGTTCTTCCCCTGCCGCTCGATCGGCGGCGACCTCGAGTGGCATCGTCGGCAGGCGACGTGGTCGATTTCACGATCCCGGCCGACCTCGTCGAGCGTGCACGGGACCTGGCCACGTCCCGCCAGTCCACACTCTTCATGGTGGCGCAGGCCGCGCTGGTCATCGTGCTCCGCAGGCTATCGGGCATCGACGACATCACCATCGGCGCACCGATTGCCGGTAGGACGCAGTCGGTGACCGAGCCGCTCGTGGGCATGTTCGTCAACACACTCGTGTTGCGAACCACGGTCGACCCCCAGTGGGATGTCGACGCTCTGCTAGGCGATATCCGTGCGACCGATGTCGCCGCCTTCGCGCATGCCGATATTCCGTTCGAGGAGATAGTCGATGCGGTGTCGCCGGTCCGGTCCGAGGCATTCGAACCATTGGCACAGGTCTATCTGACCGTCGAACCAGACGTCACGGGCGACGACGGATTCGATATCGCCGGGATGCACGTTCAACCGCAGCCGGCGCATACGCATTTCGCCAAGGTCGACCTGCTGTTCTCGCTCACCCCCGCCGGCGACGGTTCGATGTCGGGCCAGATCGTCTACGCCACCGATATTTTCGACGAGTCGACCGTTGCCGCGATTGCGGATCGGTATCTTCTGGCACTGGACTGGCTGACTCAGCGGCAGCAACGGCAGGTCTGTGAACTCGGTCTTCTGCTCACCGACGAGCAGCGAACGCTCGTCCCGGCGAGAACCCCGCGTGACGGTGCGACCGCTCCGCGGACGATCCGTCAGATTCTCCGCGCACGTGAGACGGAGCAGCATCAGGGTTCGGGTGGTGCGCTCGACGTGCCGGATGACCATCCAGCGCTGATCGCAGGCGACCGGGTCATCACCTATGCAGAGTTCGAATCGACGACGAATCGTATGGCGCGAGAACTGATCGCTGCCGGGGTTGGGCCGGATATGCCGGTCGCCGTGGTGATCTCGCGTTCTGCCGAGCTGCCGATCGCGGTGTGGTCGGTGGTCAAGGCGGGCGGGGCTTACCTCCCGGTCGACCCGCGCCATCCCGCCGAGCGCATCCGGTACATGCTGCGTGACTCCGGGGTGTCGGTCGCGGTCACCGTCTCCGCCGACCGCAGCGCGTGCGACGGCATCGACGGCATCGAGGTGATCGTGCTCGACGACCCCGCCACCGCGAAGCGACTGGCGCAACGGTCCGACGCCGTTGTCGATGACGATGAACTGCGCGCTCCTGTTCACCTGGATTCACTGGCCTACCTGATCTACACATCGGGTTCTACCGGTCTGCCGAAAGCTGTTGCGGTCACTCATCGCGGCCTGGCGGACATGGTGTCTGAGCAACGCAGGGTCTCGGGCGACCAGCCGGACATCCGGGTACTTCTGGTGGCGTCGCCGAGCTTTGACGTCTCGTTCTTCGAGTTGATCTGGGCGTATTCGGTGGGTGCGACGTCGGTCGTGTCCCCGGCTGACGTCTACGGTGGTGACGATCTCGCCGAGGTGATCCGCGAGGGTCGAGTGACCGACCTGATCATCACTCCGTCGGTGCTGGCCACCGTCGACCCCGAGGGGCTACCGGATGTTCGGCATCTGATCGTGGCCGGAGAGGCGTGTCCGCCGGAACTGGTATCGCGGTGGGGTTCTCGCGTCGAGATGCACAACCTGTACGGGCCGGCCGAGGTCACCGTCGTATCGACGATGAGCCGCCTGCTCCCGGCAGAGGTCGTGCCGATCGGGCGTCCGATCAGCGGTATATCCGTCGTGGTGCTCGACGATTACCTCAATCCGGTACCGGTCGGCGTCGCGGGTGAGTTGTATGTGATCGCCGACGGAGTCGCGCGCGGATATCTCAACAGGCCGGGATTGACCGCTGAGCGATTCGTCGCGAATCCCTACGGGGGCGCGGGTAGTCGGATGTACCGCACCGGCGACGTGGTGCGGTGGTTGTCGGGCGATGGATCGGCGGAGCCTCGACTCGAGTACGTGGGCCGGTCGGACTTCCAGGTGAAGATCAACGGCCAGCGAATCGAACTCGGCGAGATCGACGCGGCCCTGGCATCTCTGGACAGTGTCGAGACCGCCCACACGATCGGCGTCGAGGGGCCGGGCGGCGGCACGCGCCTGGTGAGCTATGTGGTAACCGCCGATCCGGGTTCTTTCGACAGTGCGCGCGCAATCGATGCTGTCGCGACGCAGTTGGCGGAGTTCATGGTGCCGTCGGCGGTGGTTGCGCTCGAGAGGCTGCCGCTCGCGCCAACCGGCAAACTCGATCGGGCCGCACTACCTCCGGCGGTGTTCGCCGATGACGGGGCGCACGAGGCGCCGCGGTCGGACACGGAGCGGTTGATCGGCGGGATGATGGCCGGCCTCCTCGGCCGCGACGAGGTCAGCGTGACCGAGTCCTTCTTCGCGCTCGGCGGCGACTCGATCATGTCGATTCAGTTGTCGTCCCTGCTCCGGTCGGCCGGATTCGACATCCGTCCGCGTGACATCTTCGAGCACAAGACCGTCAGGTCCATGGCGGCGCTTGTCGCTGCGCCCGAGCAGACCACGCTGCCCGAACTCGCCGGTGGCGGCCACGGCCGCGTGCCGTTGTTGCCGGCAGCACAGTGGATGTTCGAGAGGTCGGACACCCCTGCGGATTTCGCCGACTTCTCGCAGTCGTTGGTGCTCACTCTTCCCGCGGACTTCGACGATCCGTGCATCATCACCGCGGTCGACGCCGTGGTGCGAGCCCATCCGATGCTCGCCTCGACGTTGAGGATCGACGATTCAGGCGAACGTTATCTCCATGCCGCAGAATCGATCGACGTCGGTGCGGTGCTGACCAGTGCGACAGTGGACGCCGAGCCGGGTACGGATGAGTTCGCCTCCCGTGTGACCGAAGCCCACGCGAATGCTCTGCGTCTGCTCGATCCGACGGCGGGCACCATGCTGCGACTCGCCGCGATCCGCAGCGAGCGCACCGGTTCAGGGCGCCTCGTTCTCGCGATCCATCACCTCGCGGTGGACGCCGTCTCGTGGCAGACCATCGTTGCCGATCTCGTCGCCGCGGGACAGTCTTGCGCGTCCGGCGAACGTCCCTCGGTGACACCCGAGGCGACCTCCATGCGACGGTGGGCGGTCGGGGTGCACGAGTTGGCCCCCACACGCGAGGCGGAGGCTGCGCTGTGGGACCGCATGCTGCCGCAACAGCGGACGGAGCCGTTCGGTATCCGTGATCGGGTCCGCGACCGCGAGTACACCCTGCGTCATGCGATCACCCACATTGCGTCCGACCCCACCGAACGGCTTCTCACCACGGTTGCCACGGCTTTCGACGTCCGTGTCAACGATCTGCTGGTTGCCGCGCTCGCCGCTGCAACGTCGCGGTGGCACGGCGTCGGAGCCGACGGGGCGGTCCTGGAATCGTTCACCGCACTGCTCGAAGCTCATGGCCGCGAGGAGTCGGTGATCGGCGGAGCCGATCTGACGAGGACCGTGGGGTGGTTCACCACACTCGCGCCACTCACGTTCGCTCTCGGCGACTGCGCTGACGAGAAGTCGCTCATCGCTCTCGTCAAGCGGGTGAAGGAAGCGTCTCGTGCCCTGCCCGACAACGGATTCGGATTCGGGCTGCATCGATATCTGCTGCCGGGATCGCCGGTGCGTAACCGTGAGCTGCCAGACGTCACCGTGAACTTCCTCGGGAACACCGGTGGAAACGGGACGGGAGACCACGCCGAAGAGAACCTGATCGCGCTGGCACCCGCCCCCGAGCAGTATCGGCTCGATTCGACAGTCTCCGGCGGCATGGTGTCGGCGGGCGCGCTCGACGTGAATGTCGGAACCGTCACCGGACCGTCCGGACGAGAGTTCGAGGTGTCCTGGCGGTACCTGCCCACGGCGCTCGACGACACCGCGCTTGCCGAACTCGCATCGCATTTCGCAGACATCCTCGCCGAGATCGCCGATAGCGTCGACGCGCGTGGGGGACTGGTGGGGTACTCGCCCTCCGACATCCCCGCCACCGGGCTCGACCAGGAAGCGATCGACGGGCTCGACCGCCGTTACCCGGGCGCTGAGATCTGGCCGCTCGCCGTGCTCCAGAAGGGCCTGTACTTCCACTCGGAGATGGCGAAGTCGTCCTCGGAGTTCGTCGATCCCTATGTGGCGCAATCGGTGGTGTACCTGCGGGGTGACATCGATCTGTCGAGACTGCACCGGGCGGTCGACTCGGTGGTTCACCGACACCCGGCGCTGCGTGCCGGGTTTGTCCGCACCGACTCGGGGGCCGTCGTTTCTGTGATCCCTGCAGACGTCGAGGTTCCCTGGCGCACAATCGATCTCCGTGACCATGGGCTCGGCGACGCTGAGCAGCACGCAGAAGGGGTTGCACACCGGGACCGGATCGAACCGTTCGATCTCGGGTCGCCGCCGCTGATCCGGTTCGCAGTGGTGTTGATGCCCGACGGGCGCCATCGGCTGATCGTGACCAACCATCACATCATTCTCGACGGCTGGTCGTCGCCGATCGTGCTCGGCGACCTTCTCGCCGCCTATCACGTCGATGACGGGCAGCAGTCCGATGGCCGCGTCGGTGACGAGCACCGCGGGTTCCACGACTACCTCGGGTGGCTGTTCGCACAGGATCACGACAGGGCGCTGGCCGCATGGAAGTCGGCGATGTCTGTGTTGGAGGGGCCAACCGTTGTTGCGAGTGGCTCGACCGTCGAGGTCACGACGCAGATCTCGGTGACGGCGCGAACCGGTACGGCGCTGTGCACCCGACTGGCGGAGGTGGCCAGGGAGAACGAGATCACCCTGACCGAGGTGGTCGAGACGGTCTGGGCGTTGTTGTTGGCGCGGATGACCGGACAAGACGTCGTCTGTTTCGGTGAGACGGTCTCGGGGCGTCCGTCGACGCTCGACGGTGTCGAGTCGGCTGTCGGCTTGTTCATCAACACCATCCCGGTCGTCGCAAACGTCTCATCGGCAGGCACCTTTGCCGACGCGATGAATGCGGTTCACGAGATGAAGCTCTCGACGCTCGATCACCACCACGTCGATCTCGCCGAGATTGCCGCCATGAGCGGCCATGCGGCGCTGTTCGACACGCTGTTCGTCTTCGAGTCGTACCCGGTGGATCGAGAAGCCATCGCCCACGCCGGCGACCTCGGCGCACTCCGTGTCGATGACGTCGAGATGTCCGACGCCAGCCACTATCCGCTGACATGCAGCGTGTCGCCGGTCGCAGCGGCTGATGCGGGTGCCGGGCCCGATCTCGAGATCCGACTAGCGTATTCGCCCGATCACCTCGGACAGGCCCAGGTCGAGGCGTTGTCGCGCGCGTTCGTTCACGTTCTCGGGCAGGTGGCGCAACGGCCGTCGATGCCGGTCGCCGACATCGGAATGCTCACCGATTCGGAGAGCGATGAGGTCGTCGCCGCGTCGCGTGGACGTCGGGTTGACATCGGCTCGGAGACAATCGCAGATCTCTTTGCTCACGTCGTCGCGACCAAGGGATCTTCGCCCGCGGTGGTATCGGACGATCGGGTCATCGACTACACCGAACTCGGTGCACGAGCGGCATTGCTGGCACGTGGGCTGATCAGCGCAGGTTCCGGTCCCGACGACGTTGTCCTGGTCTACATGCCGCGTTCGGCGGCCACCGTTGTTGCATTCCACGGCATCGTCGCGGCAGGCGCCGTCTATCTTCCGGTCGATGTCGCGACCCCAGGGGATCGGCTCACCTACATTGCGCGAACCGCGTCGATACGGGCCGTTGTGATCGATTCGTCTGGTCCGCGGGTTCCTGCCGGGTGTATCGATGCCGACGTTCCGGTGCTCGAAGTTGACCTCACAGCGGAGGTCGCAGGTGGAGACGAGCCGTCGACTGCGCTGCCAGTGAATGCGGATCGCCATGCGGAGCTTCGGCCGGACAACGGGCTGTGCATGATCTTCACCTCCGGATCGACGGGCAGGCCGAAGGGGGCTGAGCTCTCTCACCGTTCTGTGCTCTCGCACCGTCGCTACGACGCGGAGGTGTGCGAGGTCGGCGATGGCGATGTGTTCCTGATGGCTGCCTCGCCTGCGTTCGACCTGTCGGTGCTCGAGCTCATCCGACCGCTGCCATCAGGAGCATCGCTGGTTATTGCGGGAGACGTTGCGCGCGATCCACTTCTGATGTCCTCGGCAATTCGCCGCCACGGTGTCACTGCAGCGATTCTGGTGCCCTCGGTTCTGGCCACGTTCCTCGACGTGGTGCCCGACGAGGAGATCCGCCAACTCAGCAGTCTGCGTTCGCTGGCGACCGGAGGCGAGGCGTTGCGTCCCGCGTTGCGCCAACGTACGCGAGAGCTACTCCCACATGTTGCGATCGGCAACATCTACGGTCCGGCTGAGGCGACCTTCTACGTGACTGCATTCGACGTCACCAGAACGTCGTCGACGCCGATCGGGCAACCGGTCTGGAACACCGACGCGTTCGTCCTGGACGACCGATTGAGGCCGGTTCCCACGGGTATGGCCGGAGAGCTGTATCTCGGCGGAATTCAGTTGGCGCGGGGATACACTCGTCGTCCCAGCCTCACCGCAGCCTCGTTCGTCGCGAGTCCGTTCGACGCGGGTGAACGTCTTTACCGCACGGGTGACATGGTCTGCCGCATGGCGGGAGGAGCGCTCCAGTATCTGGGACGCAAGGACTTCCAGGTCAAACTTCGCGGTCAGCGGATCGAACTGGGCGAGATCGAAGCGGTGCTGTCTGCGGCCCCCGGTGTGGGGGAGTGTGCGGTTGCGGTACGAAGCGGCGGGGGAGGCGATCGCCTCGTCGCCTACATCAGTCCGGCGTCTGACTCGGAGCTCGACCTCGATGAGGTGCGCGCACACGTCGCACACAAGCTCGTCAAGTACATGCAACCGACGGCGTGGGTGGTTCTCGACGAGTTGCCCACCACGATCACGGGAAAGATCGACCGGAAAGCGCTGCCCGAACCGACCATCGACGTCGACGAGTATGTCGCGCCGGTGACAGATGTCGAGTGTGTGCTCGCCGACGTCTTCGGAGACGTCCTCGGTGTCGAGAACGTCTCGGTGACCGGTGACTTCTTCGACCTGGGTGGAAACTCACTGTCGGCAACACGATTGGCGGCTCGGGCGTCCTCGGCACTCGGTGTCGACGTGTCGGTTCGGACCGTGTTCGAGGCTCCGACGATTCGCGAGTTGGTTGCACGCCTCGATACGGCGGGGCCATCGGCGTCGATTACCCCACTGCGCGTCATGCCGCGTCCCGAGCGGATTCCGCTGTCGAATGCGCAGCAACGGATCTGGTTCATCAACTCATTCGACGCAGCTGCTGCGGCGTACAACGTCCCGATGACTCTCCGGATCACCGGCGGTCTGGACGTGACGGCGTTGCGCCTGGCATTCGCTGACGTGGTGAATCGGCACGAGGTGCTCAGGACCACCTTCCCCGCGGTCGAGGGCGTGCCCTACCAGGACATCCACGAACTCACAGAGCAATGGCGCATCGACATCGCGGAGGTCGCCGATCGCGCAGCGCTTGATGCTGCGATCGCCGAGGGTTTCGACCTCGCCGCGCAACTCCCGATCCGCGTGCGGTTGCTACGTGAAGACGAGTCGACGCACCTGCTGGTTGTCGTGCTGCATCACATCGTCGCGGACGGTGAGTCGATGGGGCCGTTCCTGGGTGATCTGATCACCGCTTATGCCGCCAGAACGTCGGGTCGTGCGCCCGCATTCGGACCTGTGCCGGTGCAGTACGCGGATTTCGCGCTGTGGCAACGAGATGCACTCGGCGATGTCGACGACGCCACGTCGCCATTGGGTGCGCAGGTTCAGTACTGGCTCGACACCCTCGCCGATATTCCGGAGGTGACCACGCTCCCGGCCGATCGGCCGCGTCCACCGGTGGCCTCCCTGCACGGAGACACCACCGAGGTGCAGATATCCGCAGACCTCGCCGCCGCGCTGCGGCGAGTCGCGGCCGACCACAGTGCGACCACGTTCATGGTGTTGCATGCCGCACTGAGTGTGTTCGTCCGGCGACTGTCCGACGAGCGGGTCCAGGCCATCAGTACCCCGGTCGCCGGCCGCGGTGACGAGCAGATCGATCCACTCGTCGGAATGTTCGTCAATACGCTCGTGCTCAGGTCGGAGATCGAGGGGGACGACACGTTCCACGACGTTCTCGGCCGAGTACGGGACGCTGATATCGAGGCTTTCGCACATGCCGACGTGCCCTTCGAGTATCTGGTCGAACGCCTGAACCCGGTTCGCTCAGAGAGTTTCGCTCCGCTGAGTCAGATCATGCTCGCGGTACATCACCGCGACTCGACTCCGGTGGAGTTGCCGGGTCTCACCGTGGAGCCCCTGGCGGTTGACCGAACCGTTGCGCAGGTCGATCTCACTTTCGATCTCACGGTCACCGACGACCCCGACGCGGCGATCGGGGGGTGGCTCAACTACGCTACCGATCTCTTCGAACCGGCCACCGCTCGCAGCATGGTGCAGCGGTTCCTCGACGTGTTGCGCGCGGTCGTCGACGATCCGTCTGTTGCAGTTCTCGATATCGATCTTCGCTCCGACACAGAGCGTGCTGCGCAGCGCGCGCTCGAGACGGGTGATGTTGCGTCTATCGCGACCGCCACCCTGCCCGATGCGCTGGCCGAACACATGAGTGACGATGCGACCGCGCTGGTGACTGACGAGCGCGAAGTCGGCTATGCGGAGTTCTCCACTCGGGTCAACGATCTCGCTCGACGGCTCATCGATGCCGGTATTGGTCCGGAAGTGGCTGTCGCCGTGTGCATCCCGCGTTCGGTTGAGATGATGGTCGCCATCCACGCCGTGCTCGCAGCGGGTGGTCAGTATGTTCCCGTCGACGTGTCCACGCCCGCCGAGCGGGTGCTCTACATGTTCGAGACCGCACAGGTCGAGCTCGCACTGGTCGGTACGGACGTCCCGGACTCGGTCGGGTCGGCACCGGTGAGGTGTATGGCGGTCGACGCGACCACGCCGGTGCAGCCGACGCCTGCGGTCTCTGATGCCGACCGGCGCAGTCCGCTCCGGGCAGACCACCCGGCCTACACGTTCTTCACGTCGGGTTCGACGGGACGACCCAAGGGTGTGACGGTCACGCACGCAGCCGTGGTCAACCGCCTCTACTGGGGTCTGCATCAATTGCCCATCGACTCGCGCGACACGGTGGTCCAGAAGACGCCGTTCACCTTTGACTGCTCGGTGCCGGAGCTCTTCGCGCCCCTGATGGTCGGTGCGCGGATGGCACTGCCTCGTCCCGGTGGCCACGCAGATCCGCGCTATCTCGCGCAGTTCATCGAGACCACCGGTGCGACAATGGTCCACTTCGTGCCCTCGATGCTCGCGGTGTTCCTCGAGATCGTCGGTCGCTCTGGTACACAGCAACTCTCGACGGTGCGGCTGCTCTCTGCAACGGGCGAGGCACTGCCACCGGCAGTGGCAGGTGACGCGCTTCGCGTGTTCGGGGATGTCGAGTTCTACAACCTCTACGGTCCCACCGAGGCTGCCGTCGAGATCACCTATGCGCCGGTGCTCGCAGACGATCTCGATCGTTCGAGCGTGCCGATCGGTGTGCCGGTCTGGAACTCGAGCGCCCACGTCCTCGACGCCCGGTTACACAAGGTGCCGACGGGCGTTGCAGGCGAGTTGTACCTGGGTGGCGTGCAATTGGCACGCGGCTACGCCAACCGTCCCGATCTGACCGCGGAACGTTTCGTCGCAGATCCCTTCGGTGCACCGGGGGAGCGGCTGTACCGGACCGGTGACCTCGTGCGATGGAATGCCGACGGACAACTCGAATATCTGGGGCGGACCGACTTCCAGGTCAAACTCCGCGGCCAGCGAATCGAACTCGGTGAGATCGAGACCGTCCTGGCCGCTGCACCCGGAGTCGTGCACGCGGCGGCCACCGTCACTGTCGCAGGTGGGGGTGAGCATCTCGTGGGCTACCTCGCCGGCCCCGATATCGATCTCGACGAGGTGCGGCAGGCGATCTCCGACGAACTGCCGGAGTACATGTGCCCGACCGTCTGGGTGGTGCTCGACGACGCTCCGTTGAACAGCGCGGGAAAGCTCGACCGGCGCGCCCTACCAGAGCCGGTTGTGGAATCCGGCGCCTTCGTTGCGCCTGAATCGGATATCGAGGTCCGTATCGCGGCGGTGATGGCCGACGTGCTCGGGATGGACACCGCTTCGGCGACAGAGAGTTTCTTCGATCTCGGTGGTAACTCGTTGTCAGCTGCACGCCTCGCGGCGCGGCTTGGCATAGAGTTCGATACCGACGTCCCGGTCCGCGACGTCTTCGAGTCTCCGACGGTGCGCGAACTCGCCGCGATCGTCGAGCCGGGCACGGTCGACGCCGTCGGGTTGGCACCGATGCAGCGGCCTGGCAGGATTCCATTATCGCTTGCGCAACAACGCATCTGGTTCATCAATAGCTTCGACACCAGTGATCCGTCGTACAACATCCCTGTCGTCCTGGAGTTGTCCGGTGCACTCGACGTCGCAGCGCTGCGCGAGGCGCTCGTCGATGTGGTGATTCGCCACGAGAGCCTGCGCACCACATTCCCCGTCGCCGCGGGCGAGCCGTATCAGTTGATCCACTCCGCTGAGTCGAGCGATCGCGAACTCGATTGGGCAGTAGTGGATTCCGACGACGAGGCCATAGCGGCGACGAGTGCGGGCTTCGACCTCACGCATGAGATGCCGCTACGCGTGCGCCTGCATCGGAAGGGCCCAGACGACCACCTGCTCGTGGTGGTCCTGCATCACATCGCAGGTGACGGGGGTTCGGTCGGTCCGTTCGTTCGCGATGTGGTGGGTGCCTACCTGGCGCGCCGGGACGGTCGTGCCCCCGGTCTGATGCCGTTGCCCATCCAGCTGGCCGATTACGCGCTGTGGCAGCGTGCCCAGCTCGGCGCGGTCGACGACGAGAACTCATCACTCGGCCGCCAGTTGCGTTACTGGGGTGAGCATCTCGCGGGTCTTCCCGACCTGCTCGAGTTGCCGACCGATCGGCCGCGACCTGCGGTCCGGACGAGTGGCGGTGCGCGGGTCCCGTTCGTCATCGACCACACCATCGCCCGGCGTGTCGTCGCACTGGCGCAACAGCATTCAGCAACGCCGTTCATGGTGCTGCATGCTGCCCTGAGCGCAGTCCTCGGGCGTATGGCGGCCACCAACGACGTGGCGGTCGGCACCCCTGTCGCCGGACGCGGGCGGCCGGAGCTCGACGACCTCATCGGTATGTTCGTCAACACACTGGTCCTGCGCCTCGACGTCGACTCCAGCGTCGGATTCGATGCGCTGCTCGATCAGGCACGCGCCGTCGATCTCGACGCGTACGCCAACGCCGACGTCCCGTTCGAATACCTCGTCGACGAACTGGCGCCGGTGCGGTCGGAAGCGTTCGCGCCGTTGACCCAGGTGCTGCTGTCGGTCGAGCAGGAACAGCCGACACAGTTGTCGGTGGAGGGACTCACACTCACAGCGCTCGATGCGGGGGACACCTCTGCCAAGGTCGACCTCACCATCGGCGTCGACGTGTCCGGAGACGACTGGCTCGGGTCGGTGATCTACGCAACCGACCTCTACGACGAGCAGTCGGTGGCCACGTTGATGGAACGGTGCATACGCTTCCTCGACGCAGTGACGCGGTCGCCCTCGACGCCGCTGGGCGACGTCGAGGTTCTCGACCCATCCGAACGCGACGAGTTGACGCCGGTCGGGGGCCGCGAGCCGGCCGAACCGACGCTGCTCGCCGACCTCTTCGCTGCAGCAAGCGCCGCCCGACCCGACCACCTGGCGGTCATCGACGGTGACGGGGCCACACTGACCTACCGCGAACTCGACGAGCGATCCACCCAGCTCGCCCGCGTCCTCATCGATCGCGGCATCGGCGTCGAAGATCATGTGGCATTGGCGCTGGGGCGCTCGGTGGAATTGCTGACGGCGATCTCGGCGGTCGCGAAGACCGGAGCCGCCTACGTACCCATCGATCCCGACTATCCGCCGGAGCGCGTCGCGAACATGATCGCGGATTCCGGTGCACGCATCGGGCTCACCGTTGCCGCAACGGATATGGCTGCTTCCGCCGATGACGTGGACTGGATGGTGCTCGACGTCGAACCCGCCCGGTCGGATATCCGACGGCGCACGACCGCTCCGCTGGGGGCACGGGAGCGCCCGCGGACCGCGATCGACAACACCGCATACGTCATCTACACCTCGGGGTCGACGGGCCGCCCCAAGGGCGTCTCGGTCACGCATCGCGGACTGCACAACTTCGCCGTCGAGGAGATCGCGCGCCTCGGCGCAGACGCGGACTCGCGGGTGCTCGGGTTCGCCTCGCCGAGCTTCGACGCGTCCGTCCTCGAGTACTTGATGGCGATCGTCACCCGCTCGACCCTCGTCTATCGCCCGACCGATGCTGTCGGCGGTGCTGCGTTGCAACGCTTCATGCGCGACCAGCGGGTCACCCATACCTTCCTGACGCCGTCGGTCCTGGCCACACTCGACCCCGGGCAACTGCCCGATCTGCGCTCGCTGGCCGCGGGTGGCGAGGCCGTTCCCGGCGGTCTGGTCGAGGCATGGGCACCGCATGTGGAGATCCACAATCTCTACGGGCCCACCGAGACGACGATCGGTATCACCATCTCGACGCCGCTGCGGGCCGGAGAACCGGTTCTGCTCGGCGGCCCGCTCGACGGTGTCGGACTGCAGGTGCTCGACGCGCGGTTGCATCCGGTGCCTGTCGGGGTGGTCGGCGAACTGTACGTTTCCGGCGTCTGTCTCTCGCGCGGATATCTCGACCGCCCGGGCCTGACCGCCGATCGTTTCGTCGCGAATCCGTATGGCGAATCGGGCTCTCGGATGTATCGGACCGGCGACCTCGTGCGCTGGGTCATCGATTCCGATGGTGTTCTCTCCCTGTTGTATTCGGGTCGCACCGACGACCAGGTGAAGCTGCGCGGCCTGCGCGTCGAGCTCGGAGAGATCGAGACGACGCTCACGGCACACCCCGCTGTGGATGCCGCGGTGGTGCTCGGTGTGGGCGGATCGGTGGCGACCGCGTTGGCCGCCTACGTGGTTGCCGGTGTCCCGGTCGCTCCGGCCGACCTGCGCGCACATCTGGCCAAAACGTTGCCGCAGTACATGATTCCTTCGTCGATCACGTTGCTCGACGAGCTCCCGCTGACCCCGGTCGGAAAGCTCGACAAGGCGGCACTGCCAGAGCCGGACGCAGACGTCTTCGACGACGAGTACACGGCACCCGAGAACTCCATCGAGGAGACCGTCGCGGCGATCATGGCCGACGTCCTCGGCGTCGAACGGGTGTCGACGTCGTCGTCGTTCTTCGATCTCGGCGGCAACTCGCTCTCGGCGACGCGGTTGTGTGCACGGATCGGCGAAGCGCTCGACATCGACGTGCCGGTCCGAGTGGTTTTCCAGGGGCCGACACCACGCGAGATGAGCGCCCGGCTCGCCCTCGACGGAGGCCCGGGGCGTGAACCGCTGACAGCCGCAGCGCGTCCGGAGCGTATCCCGCTGTCCTTCGCCCAAACCCGCATGTGGTTCATCAACCAGTTCGACGTGACATCTGCCGCGTACAACGTGCCGGTGGCGCTTCGAATCAGGGGGCCGCTCGACCTCTCGGCTCTTCAGCTCGCGTTCGTCGACACCATCACCCGCCACGAGGTGTTGCGTACGGTGTTCCCCGCTGACGACAACGGCGTGCCTTATCAGCGCATCCTTTCTGCAGACGAGGTCGACGAGTGGCTCGACTGGTCGGTCGTGTCCGGGACCGGCGGTAGCGCCCTCGACGAAGCGATGCACTGTGCTGTCGAGGGATTCGACGTCGTACACGAGCCGCCGATCCGCTGTCGGGTGGCGACGGTGGGCGCCGACGAACACGTCGTGGTGTTGGTGACCCACCACATCGCCTCGGATGCGCAGTCGGCTCCAGTTCTGGCCAACGACCTGATCGCGGCCTACGGCGCGCGCTCACTGGGCCGGTCCCCGCGGTGGACGCCGTTGGCCGTGCAGTACGCCGACTTCGCCCTGTGGCAGCACAGAGTGCTCGGGTCGGTCGACGACATCGATTCGGTGTCGGCCCGTCAGCTCGCGTTCTGGCGCGCCCAACTGGCCGATCTTCCGGCAGTGTTGTCGCTGCCGACCGATCGTGCGCGCCCGCCCGTGTTCGACCCGACGGGCAACACCTTCGGCATGCGGATCGAGCACGAAGAATTGGCAGGCGTTCTCGACCTCGCTCGCGCACACGGTGCGACACCGTTCATGGTGGTACACGCCGCATTGGCCGTGACACTGCAGCGATTGACCGGCAGCACCGATATTGCGCTCGGCTCGGCCACCGCCGGCCGCGGTCAGGCGGCACTCGACGATCTCGTCGGCATGTTCGTCAACACGGTCGTTCTCCGCGCCCATGTCGATCCGGACGAGACCGTCGACAACCTCATCCTCCGGGTACGTGACACCGATCTCGAAGCGTTCGCTCACGCTGACATCCCGTTCGAGCAACTCGTCGACGCGCTGGCCCCGGATCGCTCGACAGCGTATGCCCCGCTATTCCAAGTGGGTTTCAACTACCTCGTGGAACCGGGCGCCGCGCACGACGACGCCCGGCTCGGGCAGTCGGGATTGCGCGTCGACTTCCTCGAGCCAGAAACGCCCGCAACGAAATTCGATCTCGCATTCGGGTTCGTCGAAGAACCCGGAAGCGACGGTACGCGCTCGCTTCGCGCCGAGATCACCTACGCGACTGCCCTGTTCGACGAGCAGACCATCGAACGATGTGGAGCGGTCTTCCGGCGCGTGCTCGCCGCAATGGTGTCCGAGAGCAGCCGAGCGGTCGGCGACATCGGGGTCCTCGACGAGGCCACGGCAGCCGATCTCGTGCCGATGCGCACGCCGCGTTACCCGGGCGTCGGCCCGGCGACACTCCGCGAGATCATTTCCGGACGCGAGGTGCCCTCGGAGAGAGCAGCCGTCATCGAAGGCGACGTGGCCCTGGACTATCGCGAGTTCGACGCCGCGACCAATCGCTTGGCGCACCGCCTCATCGCCCACGGCGTCGGCCCGGATGTTCCCGTCGCCATTGGGATTTCGCGTTCGATCGAGTCGGTGATCGCAGTGTGGGCGACCATCAAGGCCGGCGGAGCCCCGCTACCTGTCGACCCGCGGCACCCGGCGGACAGAATCGCCCACATGCTCATCGATTCGGGTGCCCGACTCGGACTCGGCGTCGACCGAGACCAGTCGGTCTTCGACGCAGCGCAGATGAACGCCCGTGCGATCGACTGGCTGCCTGTGGACGTCGAAGAGCTCGCTGACCGCGACTCCGACGACAGCGGGGAGGCGGCCTCGTTCCCGACTGCCGACGATCTCAACGCGCCCGTACATCTCGACTCGCTGGCCTACCTGATCTACACCTCTGGCTCGACCGGCACCCCCAAGGCGGTTGCAGTGTCGCACCGCGGCATCGCTGACCTGCTCGCAGAACAGGAGCACATCAGCGGACGCGGTGACGACACCAGAATCCTGCACGTCGCATCCCCGAGTTTCGACGCGGCGTTCTTCGAGATGTTCTGGGCGTACGGGCTCGGAGTGACGTTGGTGATCTCACCGTCGGATATCTACGGAGGTGACGATCTCGCCGCGGTTCTCACTCGCGGACAGGTCACCGACATGGTCATCACTCCGTCGGTCCTCTCCACACTCGATCCCGCACAGGTCACGTCACTCCGCCATCTCGCGACCGCCGGAGAGGCGTGCTCACCGGAGCTCGTCCAACGGTGGGCGCCAACGGTATCGGTGTTCAACCTGTACGGCCCCTCGGAGACCACGGTGTGGTCGACGGTGTGGGCGAACGGGCAGATACCCGGTGCGGATGCGCGAGGGTACGAGACCGTCGACGTGACCATCGGTCGTCCGATCCACGGCTTCTCTGCTGCCGTCCTCGACGCTCGACTGCACCCGGTTCCGGTTGGTGTCGTCGGCGAGTTGTATCTGTGTGCCGAGGGTCTCGCGCGCGGCTACCTCGCGCGTGCGGGACTGTCGGCAACGCGATTCGTCGCCGCGCCGTTCGGTGCGCCGGGCGAGCGCATGTATCGAACCGGTGACCTCGTCCGGTGGACTGCCGACCACGAACTCGAGTACATCGGGCGGTCGGACTTCCAGGTGAAGATCAACGGTCAGCGTGTCGAACTCGGGGAGATCGACGCGGCGCTGACCGCTGACGATGCCGTGCTGCAGGCGGTCACGCGCGGAGTGGCATCACCCACCGGTGCCACGAGATTGGTGTCCTACGTCGTCGGAACGCAGCCCGGCTCCATTGACGTTGCCGCACTGCGGAGTCGGATCGCGGCCCGCCTCGCCGAGTACATGGTTCCCGCCACGATTGTGGCGATCGACGAACTGCCGCTGACACCGACGGGCAAACTCGACCGAGCCGCGCTGCCCGATCCGGGCATCGAGGTCGAGGGGATTGTGTTCCCGGCCAATGGTGTCGAACGCACGATCGCAGACATCGTTGCGGCCGTGGTCGGCGAGCCCGAGATCTCGGTGACCCGCTCGTTCTTCGAGCTCGGCGGCGACAGCATCTCGTCGATTCAGTTGTCGTCTCTGCTGCGTGCCGCCGGGTACACGATCACCCCGCGCGACATCTTCGAGCACCGCACCGTGCGTGCCCTGGCGGCCGTCGCCACCTCCGAGATCGTCGACACCCTCGACGAACTGCCGGGAGGAGGGGCCGGCGAGGTAACGCTCACACCGATGGCGCGTTGGCTCATCGACCATGCCGACGATCCCGCCGATTTCGCCGACTTCTCCCAGTCGGTGGTGTTGGTACTACCGACGGAGGCGACCGACGACCACCTCGCCGACGTTCTCGGCGCGGTGGTGACACGTCATCCGCTTCTCGCATCGAGGTTCACCGCGATGGGGCCGGGCGGCTTCGACAGGGGCGACTTCCGTTGGGACGCAGGCCTCGAGTTCGATCCACGGGGAGCGATCATCACTCGCGAGGTGGCCGCGGAGCCGGGAACCGTCGAATTCGACGACGCCGTCACACGTGCGCACCGTGACGCGCTCGACGCACTCGATCCGGCTCGCGGAGCGATGCTGGCCGCGGTGGCGCTGCGCCCGCAGGCCACGGGGCGAGCACAGTCCGACGGGCGTCTCGTGCTCGCAATACATCACCTCGCGGTCGATGCGGTGTCGTGGCAACCGTTGATCAGTGATCTCTCCGCTGCGTGGGCGCGCGTCGCCGCGGGTGAACCCGCGTCGAACGACACTCTCGGCGAGGGCACCTCGTATCGACGTTGGGCACATGTGCTCGCCGATCTGCCGGTCACCGATCGAGCGCTGGAGTTCTGGGAGAGGCAACTCAGCGCGGACGGCCCCGCACTCGGTGCGCTGTTCGACCGTGACCGCGACAGGATGTCCACCGAGCGTGCCGTTCGCATCGACGTCGCGGCCGATACCACCGCGTCGCTGGTGGCTGATGTGGTCGCCGCATTCGGTTCGCGCGTGGACGATGTGCTGGTCGGTGCGCTCGCGGTCGCCATCGATTCGGTCCGTCGCTCCGAGGGCGATGCGTCATCGGACAACGGTGTGCCGATCATGCTGGAGAGCCATGGTCGTGAGGAGTCGGTGGCGCCGGGAGCAGACCTGACTCGCACGGTCGGCTGGTTCACCAGCCTCGCGCCGGTGCACGTTCCTGTCGACGGCGTGGATCGTGCGGCCGTCATACGAGCAATCAAGGCGGTCAAGGAATTCCGAGTCCAAGCCCCCGACGGTGGGCTGTCGTTCGGTGTGCTCGAGCAGTTCGCCCCGGTGACAGCGTCGAAGCTCACCCTGCCAGCGGTCAATTTCAACTACTTCGGCAGCGCCGCAGCAGACGGTTCCGAAGCAGGGGCGGCCCCGGCATTCGGCACTGCTCCCGAGACATACGAGCTGCCGCCGACCCTCACCGGCCGAATGGTCTCACCCGCCGAACTGTCGGTGAATGCCGCGGTCAATGTCGTAGACGGTGTCCGAAAACTGCAGGCGCGCTTCACTTTCCCTGAGGCAGTGCTCGACGAGACAACGGTCGACGACCTCGCACACCGCTGGATCGAGATACTCGACGACCTCGTCGACTTCGTGGCAGCCGGTGGCGATCCCGGTCGGAGCCCGTCGGACTTCCTCGCCTCAGACCTCACCCAGCGGGAAATCGACGAAATCATCGCCCGCTACGGCGAGTGCCAGATCTGGCCGTTGTCACCGCTTCAGCGCGGTTTGTACTTCCAAGCCGAGTTGATGGCTGAGGGTGATGGAGGTACGCCGGAATCGGCGGATGTGTACGTGACACAGGCCATGCTGAAACTCGACGGTCCGATCGACGTGGATCGACTGCACGCCGCGGCCGACCAACTGCTCGCGACGCATGCGATCCTGCGCAGCGCATATGTGCGGACCGCCGCGGGCTCGGTTGTCGCGGCGGTGCCGTCGGTGGTCCGTCCGGCGTGGACCGAGGTCCATCTCGACGGCCGAGTTGCCGGGAATGCCGACGACCGTGTGGAGGAGTTGGCGACACGAGAGCTCCGCGTTCCGTTCGACATGTCGACCCCTGGTCTGATGCGTTTCCTGCTCGTGCGCACCGATATTGACGAGCATGTTCTCATCATCACCAACCACCACATCCTGCTCGATGGGTGGTCGGGTCCGATCGTCGTCACCGATCTCCTGCACGCCTACCACACCGGACGCCCTGCGACCGACCCGGATGCTCCCGGATACGAGAAGTTCCTCGCATGGCTCAGGCGGAGCGACGACGCTGCGGCCCTCTCTGCCTGGCAACGTGTTCTCGCACCGATCGAGGGACCGACGTTGGTCGCGCCGAACCCATCGGCCGACAGCACCGAGCCGACCGATCACGTGGTCGAGGTCGACGCCGAACTCATGGCGGGGCTCACCGCTGTTGCCCGGGAACACGATGTCACGATGTCGGTGATCGTCCAGGTGGCCTGGTCGATTCTGCTGTCACGCATGGTGGATCAGCAGACCGTGGTGTTCGGTGAAACGGTGTCGGGTAGACCCGCCGAGGTCGATGGTGTCGAGCGGATGGTCGGTTTGTTCATCAACACCGTGCCCGTGGTGGTGACGGTGTCCGACGACAAGGCTCTCGCAGCACTCGCAGTCGAACTCCAGCACGCGAAAACGGCTGTCCTCGACCACCATCAGGTCGGCCTGGCCGACATCGCGGCATCGGTCGGAGAGTCGACGCTGTTCGACACACTGACCGTGTACGAGTCGTATCCGGTGGACACCTCGGCAGCCGCGCAGGCAGCGTCGACCGGCTTGGCGGTGACTGCGGCGAGTGGGCGGGACGCAACTCACTATCCGCTCAATCTCGCGGTGGCGCCGCATTCCGAGGGCATGCGCCTGACGTTGAAGTACTTGCCCTCGGCGTTCACCGACACCCAGGTCGACGCACTCGCGACGTCTGTGTTGCAGGTTCTGCGTCAGATCGCTGAGGCGCCGACGACCCCGGTGCGCGACGTGACACTCCTTGACCGGGCAGATACCGATCGCATGGCCCGGGCGTGGGGAGACCAGGGCCCGACGCCGCAGACGCTGCCCGAGATGTTCACCGCCACAGCAGCCCGGACGCCCGGTAGTGATGCGCTCACCTTCCGCGGCGCGGCCATGTCCTACGCCGAGCTCGACTCGGCGAGTTCTGCGTTGGCGCGCCAACTGATCGCCACAGGCGTCGGTCCGGAAACGGTTGTCCTGTGTGCATTCGACCGCTCCGCGGTGCTGCAGGTGGTGCTGTGGGCAGTGGCCAAGGCAGGCGCGGTGTTCTGCCCGATCGACCCGAAGTATCCCAGCGATCGCGTTCGCATGGTTGTCGAGGACAGCGGCGCCACCATCGGTCTGGCGCAACCGGATGTCGTCGATGACCTACCCGACGGCGAGAACTGGATCGTTCCGGAATGGATTGGTATCGACGACGAGTCGCTCGCGGCCACGCTCCGCGACCACTCATCGGCTCCGGTCACCGATGCCGACCGGCGGGCGAGGCTCGACGTCGACAACGGTGCGTACATGATCTTCACGTCCGGTTCGACCGGTCGTCCCAAGGGCGTGCTGGTCACCCACCGCGGCGTGGGTAACGTTGCGACCGCGCTGCGCGAGAAGTTCGGTGCCGACAACGCAACTCGCTGGCTCGGTGTGAGTTCACCAGCGTTCGACGCCGCGTTCATGGAAGTGCTCGCAACCTATCCGCACGGCGGGACCCTGGTGATCGCCCCGAGCGACGTCTACGGCGGCCCCGCGCTCGGCGATCTGATGCGTGGTGAGCAGGTCACCGGAGCGTTCATGGTCAACAGCGTTGCCGCGTCGGTACCGGTGACCGAGGGATTGGCGTTGCGAGACATCCTCGTCGGCGGCGAGGCATTGGCGCCGGGCGAGGTCGGACGCTGGACGGCCGCTGACTCCGCGCCCCGCTTCCACAACGTGTACGGGCCCACCGAGACCACCATCATCTGCACGGGCACCGGCCCGCTGACCGCCGGTGAGCCCATCACCATCGGTGGGCCACTCGACGGTGTTCACGCTCTGGTGCTCGACGATCACCTGCGGCCGGTCCCGATCGGTGTCGCGGGCGAGCTCTACATCGCGGGTAACGGTCTCGCGCGCGGATACGTCGAGCGGGCCGCGCAGACCTCCGAACGCTTCGTGCCCAATCCCTACGATGCTCCGGGGGCACGTATGTACCGCACCGGCGACCGGGTTCGCTGGGCCTCGTCGACCGCTCTGGAGTACTTGGGACGCACCGACTTCCAGGTCAAGATCCGAGGCCTGCGGATCGAACTGGGCGAGATCGAGGCGGCATTCAGCCGGATCGACGGTGTGACAGGTGCCTGTGTGATCGACGTCGCGCGCCCCGACGGCCCTCAGCTCGCCGGATACGTCACGGTCGACCCCGACATGTTCCAGCAGAGCACTGCCGACGGCAGCGATGACCGAGCCATCGCCACGCGGATTCGTACCGCACTGTCGGCGTTGCTGCCCGCCTACATGGTTCCGGCGTCGGTCACAGTGCTCGACTCCCTGCCGCGTACTCCGATCGGCAAGGTCGACCGGCGCGCACTCCCTGAACCCGACTTCGGACCCGATCGTGACGTCGTTGCGCCGCGCGACGAGAGGGAAGAAGCGATCGCAGCCGTATTCGCGGATGTGCTCGGCGTTGACGAGGTGTCGGTCACCGAGTCGTTCTTCGACATGGGCGGTAACTCACTCTCGGCGACGCGCGTGGCGGGCCGGTTGTCGGCACTGATGGGCGAACACGTCGGAGTGCGGGTGCTGTTCGAGAACCCCACTGTCGCCGGACTTGTCGCCGTGGCACCGACATCGTGGTCGGGGTCGACACCGGGTTCGGCGGAGGCATCGTCGCTCGTGCCGCAGGCGAGGGGCGAGACGATTCCGCTGTCGTTCGCCCAGCAGCGGATGTGGCTGGTGAACCAGATCGATCCGACCTCCGCCGGCTACAACATTCCGTTCGTGCTGGAGATGAAGGGACATCTCGATGTAGACGCACTGCGCGCCGCATTCGTCGACGTCCTCGCCCGGCATGCAACCCTTCGGACTGTCTATCCGCAGGTCGACGGAGTTGTGCAGCAACAGGTCATCGACCAGGAAGCCGCAGCGCAGCGCCTGGAGTTCGATGTCGTTGCAGCTTCACCCGATGAGTTGTCACGACGTAGTGCTGAGATCATCAGCGGCGGTTTCGATGTGACGACCGATCTACCGATCCGGGTAACCGTCCTGCAGGCCGCGCCCGGCGAGTGCACTCTCGTCGTCGTGCTGCACCACATTGCGGCGGATGGGTTCTCGCTTGGTCCGCTGCAACGAGACCTCGTCACGGCGTACGCCGCGCGGCGCAGCGGACAAGCAGAATCGATCCTCGAGGCGCTGCCCGTCGATTACGCCGATTTCGCGATCTGGCAACGCAATGTGCTCGGGGATCGCGACGACCAGGACTCGTTGCTCACCCGACAACTCGACTACTGGACGCGGGTACTCGCCGGCGCACCCGAGGTCACGCCCCTCGCGACGGACAGGCCCAGGCCGCCGATCGCGAGTAAGCGCGGCGACGCCGTTGCGGTCGAGGTCGACGAGGCGACGCGGGCGGCCGTGACGCGGTTCGCACGCCGCCATCGGATGACACCGTTCATGGTGTGGCACCTGAGCCTTGCGATCCTCGTCGCCCAGTCGAGCCCGAGAGATGACGACGGTGTGGACGTGGTGATCGGTAGCCCGGTAGCCGGACGTGGTGACCGGGCGCTCGACGACATGGTCGGTATGTTCGTCAACAACGTCGTATTGCGGACGCCCATCCGCAGCAGTGACGACGTCGCACACCTTGTCGAACAGGTCAGGAGCGTCGACGTCGAAGCGTTCGCGCACAGCGACGTTCCGTTCGAGGTATTGGTCGATGAGCTCGTCGCGACGCGCACACAGGCGTTCGAGTCCCTGTTCCAGGTCGGGTTCACCTACCAGAACTTCGACCCGGTCGGCGGGGCCCGAGTTCATGGCGGGCCGACGCGCGGCGCGGCGACGCAGGCCGCCGCCGGTGCCGATGCAGACCTCCAAATCGAGGCGGTGGCACCCGAAACGGAGTACACGCGCCACGACCTGGGCCTGACGCTGGCCGATGTTGTCGATGCGGATGGACGCACCGACGGCGCTGCCGCAGTGTTCCATTACGCGACCGATCTGTTCGACAGGCCGACCGTGGAGAGCATGGGCAGGCGATGGATGCGCATCGTCCGTGCGATCCTCAGCGCCGACAACGCCGACGCACTGAGCACGACATCGGTTGGCGCCGTGGCGGCGTTGTCGGGGGCAGACCTGTCGGCCGTGACCGCGGCCGAATCGGGAGAGGTTGTCGACACCGGGGTGTCGACCTGGGCGGAGCTCATCGACAGGCGTTGCGTTGCCTCTGCCGACGAGCCTGCGATCATCACGCCCGAACGCACGTGGACTTTTGCAGACCTCGCGGTTGACGCACGTAGGTTGGCTCGACGCCTCATCGGTCTGGGGGTCGGGCCGGATGAGGTCGTCTCGCTCGGAATCCGGCACAGCGTGCACCAGATGATCGCGGTGTATGCCATCGGACTGTCCGGCGGAGCCTACTCTCCGGCTGATCCACACCTCCCGGTCGAACGACTGACGACCATGCGTACCGTGACCGGCGCGAGCGCCCTGGTGACCTTGGCCGAGGACCGAGATGTGTTCGCGGCCGCGGGATTCGACAACATCATCGTGCTCGACGAACCGTCGCCCGACGCCACAGCCACTGATCTGGGGCCGATCATCGACGCCGACCGCGCGTCGACGCTGCGGCCCGACAATGCCGCATATGTCATGTTCACCTCGGGGTCCACCGGGACGCCGAAGGGAGTGGTGGTCACCCAGCGCAATCTCGTCAACTTTGCGCAATGGTGGCAATCACGCGTCGGGCATGACGCCACGCATCGTCGACTCCGGTTGTTGGACTTCGTCTTCGACGGGTCCCTCGACGACATCGTCGCGCCGATGGCCGGCGGGTGCGCGCTGGTAGTCGCCGACGAAGCACTCCGCGACGTCGGAGCGCTTGCCGAACAGATCGAGCGCTACCGGATCACGTCGGTGTCGGCTGTTCCCGCGTTGCTGTCGACGCTTTTCGAGATCGCCGCGCCCTCTCAGTTGTCGAGCCTGCGACTCGTGGACACCGGGGGCGAGGCGATTTCTCCCGATCTCGCTCGACGCATCATCGGTGGTGGGGCGAAGCTGGTCAACGGCTATGGCCCGGCCGAGACGACGGTGAACGCCACCGACGCGATCGTGACGGCAGATCGGCTCGAGGGCATGAGTGTTCCGATCGGTGAACCCGTGTGGAACTCGCGTCTGCTCGTACTCGGTGAACGTATGCAGCGGTGCCCGGTGGGTGTACCGGGTGAACTCTATGTCGCGGGCCGGCCGGTGACGCGGGGGTACGCAAGCCAACCGGCACTGACCTCAAGTCGCTATGTCGCAAGCCCGTTCGGCGGGGGTGAGCGGATGTACCGTACCGGCGACATCGTGCGCTGGCGACGCGACGGATCGCTGGAGTATCTGGGTCGCAACGATCATCAGATGAAGTTGCGTGGTCAACGCCTCGAACCGGGCGAGATAGAGGCCAGAATCGCTGCCGTCGACGGTATCACCCAGGTGATGGTGACCGTCGTCGACGACGAGCGCGGTAACGCACATCTGGTGGCCTATCTCGCCGGTAATGGAGACGCACAACCGGAAACGGCGTCGATCCGCTCTGAGGTCGAGCGAGAACTACCGAACTACATGGTCCCGACGACGTGGGTCGTCCTCGACGAGTGGCCGACGAACAACTCCGGGAAACTCGACCGGAGTCGGCTTCCGGTGCCCGATTTCGGCTCGAGCGCACAGGAATTCGTGAGCCCGGTCGGGATCGGCGAGGTCAACGTTGCCGAGGTGTTCGCCAGGATTCTGGGAGTCGACCGTGTAGGAGCGGATCAGAATTTCTTCGATCTCGGCGGGAACTCGCTGTCGGCGGCACGTCTGGTGGCAGCGCTTCGGGAACGGACTGCTCAGCGAGTCGAGTTGTCGTGGGTGTTCGCCGATCCCACCGTGCGGGGCATTGCCGCCAGGCTCGACGCCGAGCCCGGCGACGTGGGCATGCTCAGCGATGTGGTCATCGCATTGCGTTCACAGGGCGCGCGAGCCCCGCTGTTCTGTATCCACCCCGCAGGCGGACTTGCCTGGTTCTATGGCGGATTGGCTCCCTATCTCACCGATCGTCCGATCTACGGTGTTCAGGATCCGCACGTGGTCGCCGACGAACCGCTGGCACACTCCGTGACGTCGATGGCTCGCCGGTATGTTGCCGAGATTCGTCGAATCCAGCCGTCGGGCCCCTACCACCTGCTGGGCTGGTCTCTGGGCGGCGTCGTGGCGCACGAGATGGCCGTCCAGCTGGACGCAGCCGGGGAGCATGTCGGGGTCCTGGCTGTGATGGACGCCGCGGTCGGTTTGGCACGACCGGAAGCAAGCGTTGACGACGAGTCGTCCGCCGGCGGCAGCGGGTCCGCCGGCGAGGGATCGACGGCGACTCCCGATGTCGCAGAATTGCTGGGAGCATGGCGAGAACTCTTCGACCTGGAGCCCGCACAGGGCGCCGCAGCGCCAGAGGACGTCATCGCACTGATCAGGTCCCAGCTGTCGGCCACCGGGCTCTTCGACGATGCGCAGATCGATCGGGTGATGGAGAGTTTCGCGAGCGCCGAAGAAGTGTCGCCGCAGCACGACGCCGGGATATTCGACGGCCCGATGACGGTGTTCACCGCGTTGCAGGGCAAGTCGGATCCGGCATCGATCAGCCGAGCCTGGAGGCCATTCGCGACCGGCGGCATCGACAATCATGACGTCGACGTTCCTCACCTGGGGATGACCGACCGCCACGCACTGTCGTTGATCGGTCCCGTGTTGGAAGCCCGACTGCGTGATGAGGACGAGCGCAGTGCTCTGGGCCCGAGGCCCGACAGTGCTCTGGGTACACATGTGCCCGACGACACGACGCGAGAGAACGGAGAGTACCCGTGATCGGCCGGTAACTCAGGGTCGCCTAATATCGCGGGAGTGTGATGCCACCCGTTCTCAGGGCGACTGTCGCTTCACGCCATGGGTGTAAGGCGGGCAAGTGACAACCACAGCGAATGCGGCGCTGCCGGATTCGCTGCGACAAGACGGCAGTGCCGTCGTACGACGTAACCAACGAGCCAGACACCACCAACGAGCCAGACACCAACGAGCCAAGACACAGAACACGTTTTCAGACACAGAAGACGAGTTGGACAGAACACCGGGAGATGATGCGAGATGACCAATCCATTCGATGATGAGAACGGCCGTTTCTACGTACTGGTCAACGACGAGAATCAGCACTCGCTGTGGCCGACCTTCGCCGATGTGCCCGCCGGGTGGACAAAGGTGTTCGGCGAGGACAGCAGGGCTGCGTGCCTGGAGTACGTCGAGAAGAACTGGACCGACCTGCGTCCCAAGAGTCTGATCGAGGCGATGGAGGCCGACAAGGCCGCTGCCGATGGGTCGGGAGCAGATGCCGGAGATCAGCCCTGACCGTGGACTAGGTAACGTCCGAGCATCGCTTTCACTGCAGCATCAGCAACACTCAAGAATCCCATGCGTATCTCACGTTAAATTCGAGTGGACGATGGACAAACGTCCATGTGTGTTGTACGTCACAGTTGTGGCTCCCGGGTTTTCAACCCGTAACCAGCAGGGAATGCTTGATCACAGTCAGTCGATCGGTGAAGTGATGCCGTATGGTGCGACAACAGAGTTCCGTGGGGGAGCGGCAAATGGACCAATTGTTGAGTGATATTCAGACGAGGGCGCAGGTGACGCCCTGGCTACCGGCTGTACGAGTGGCGGGAGACGTCGTCACCTACGGTTCGCTCGGGGAGGCGATCACGGCGTACGCGGCTGTGGTGGACAAGCACGGAATGTCGCGTGACTCGGCGTTCTACGCGGCCATCATGCACACCTTGCCGTCGTTGTCGTCGGTGGGAAATCCTGATCGGCAAGGTGTGATCATCGATCAGATCGTCGGCTGGCTGAGTAGGCATCTACCGCCGTCGACGGGCGATCTCCGTGTCGCCATGTGACTGACGCCGCTTCGTCGGCCGGGGCCAGCCTCGCCGACGGTGTGCCCGACTGCCGAGCTCGGTGTGAGTATCGCGGTGCGAATCGCGCGGGCGTCGTGTTCAGACGCCGACAACCACCAGCACCAGCAGCAGAATCGGCACGCCGATCAATGCGGCGATCGTGCCGAGGACGATCCCGGTGATGGCACGTGCGCTGCCGTGGTAGCCGGGCTTCCGGTTGATCTGGCGAACGCCTGCGGCTCCGAGCGCGACCGACAAGACGCCTAGAACGCCGCCGATCCCGAGTATCGGGACGAGGGGCAGCGCGGCCAGTGCGGTCGCCAGCGACGCGGTCGACAGGGGTGCGGGTCGGGTCCGCTGCGGCAGTGGACGTACCGGCGCGAGGGGCACGGGAGTGAGTGCGACGCGGTCGGGGTGCGCGAGGTCCCAGTAGTCGCCCACCTCCGGAAGCGGCGAATCCCTGGTCGTGTCGCGTACTCGCGCCATGGGCACCGGAGAGCGGTGTGGGCGTCCGGGTGTGTGTCGCGAGGGCGTTGCCGTATGCGGAGGCGTCGTATCCCGTGGCCGTGTCGTATGCAGTGGCGTCGGATGACGGAGGTGGCGTCATCGACTCGAGATCATTCGACGACGGCCAGCGCTCGTAGCGCTGCGTGAGCGTCGGTTCAATCGGCGCGGTCTGGTGTTCGGTACGCATCGGCCCTCCTCGCGACGAGTGTACCGAGGTCCACACGGTGATCTCAGCTGCTCGAATCCGCTCGGCGGTGCCGGCCGGTGACTCTCACCGCCCCGCAGATGCCAACTGCGCCGCCCCGGTGGTACGTGGGACGGCGCAGTTTCATGCGTGTGGCCGGGCTTCGCCGGCGGTCGGGGATCAGCCCCCGTGCTGGCCCATCATCGAGCTGAGCTGGGTCACGGCATCGCCGGACAGTTTCCAGTCGCCGTCGACCTTCACGTACGAGAGCGTGATGTTGGCCGGGTTCGGGGAGTGCGGGCTCTTCACCTCGACGCTGGCGTCGGCCTTGTCGTCGCCGGTCTTCTTGACCTCTGTGACGGTGTAGACATCGGGTCCGTATCCCGCAGCCGACGCGCCCTTGGCGTACGCCTGGATTGCGGTCTTGGTGACCGGATTGGTGGTGTCCACGACCTTCTCGAGATCTTCCGAGGAGGTGTTCGAGTCGACTGCCTTACGCAGGATGTCCTGGGCGTCGGAGTTGGTCAGGCCTGCGATGGCCGCCGCTGCCTGGCTGGTCGCCTCGGTGACCTTGCTCGTGGCGCTGGCCACGGTGTCGCCGGCGCTGTCCGAATCCGAACAGCCCGCGACGGCGACGAGTGCAGTGCCCGCGATCATGGCTGCTGCGAGAGATTTCCGAAGCTTCATTGCTACTCCTGACGACGTGAATGGTTGACGACGTAGTTCGTGACGTAGTTGGTAAGGACACACTAACCCACGGTCTCCGGACTGCATCGGGAGGATTCGTGCGGTACCGTCGGCAAGGGAATTAAGCGGACCTTGGTCCGGTTATGGCCAGTGAAAGGTTTCGTATCCGTCATCCCAGGAGGCATGACAATGCAGTTCGGACTGTTTTCCGTCAGCGACATCACGGCCGACCCGACGACGGGAGTCGAGCCGAGCGAGCACGAGCGCATCAAGGCATCGGTGGCGATCGCCAAGAAGGCCGAGGACATCGGCCTCGACGTCTATGCCCTCGGTGAGCATCACAATCCGCCGTTCTTCTCGTCGTCGCCGACGACGACGCTGGCCTACATCGCAGCCCAGACCAGCACGTTGCAGCTGTCGACCGCGACGACCCTGATCACCACCAATGATCCGGTCAAGATCGCCGAGGACTTCGCGATGCTGCAGCACCTCGCCGACGGTCGCGTCGACCTGATGCTCGGTCGCGGCAACACCGGCCCGGTGTATCCGTGGTTCGGCAAGGACATCCGCCAGGGCATCCCGCTGGCGATCGAGAACTACCACCTCCTGCACCGCCTCTGGACCGAGGACGTCGTCGACTGGGAGGGCAAGTTCCGTACCCCGCTGCAGTCGTTCACCTCGACACCGCGTCCGCTCGACGACGTCGCGCCCTTCGTATGGCACGGGTCGATCCGCAGCCCGGAGATCGCCGAGCAGGCCGCGTACTACGGTGACGGCTTCTTTGCCAACCACATCTTCTGGCCCGCCGAGCACTCCAAGCGACTGATCGACATCTACCGGCAGCGCTATGAGCACTACGGTCACGGAAAGGCGAGCCAGGCGATCGTCGGACTCGGTGGTCAGTTCTTCATCCGGAAGAACTCGCAGGACGCCGTCAACGAGTTCCGCCCCTACTTCGACAACGCGCCCGTGTACGGACACGGCCCCTCCTTGGAGGACTTCACCCGCGAGACGCCGCTGACCGTTGGCAGCCCGCAGGAGTTCGTCGACCGCACGCTCTCGTTCCGGGAGACCTTCGGCGACTACCAGCGCCAGTTGTTCCTCGTCGACCACGCGGGTCTGCCGCTCAAGACGGTCCTCGAACAACTCGACGAGCTCGGAGCAGTACTTCCCGAACTCCGCAAGGGATTCGCGGAAGGCCGTCCAGCAGATGTTCCCGACGCCCCGACGCACCAGTCGCTCGTTGCGCGCAAGCTCGCCGACGCCGAGCAGGAAGCTCAGGTGAACGTATGACAGCGGTGAAGCTGGTCGCCGTCAACGCCGGGCTCAGTGAGCCGTCGTCGACGAGGATGCTCGTCGACCGGCTCGTCGACGACACCGCATCGACCGTGCGGGCGCATGGCCGTGATGTCGATGTCCTGGTCATCGATCTGCGCGATCTCGCTGTGGACATCGGTCGTTCGCTGGCAACGGGATTCGCGACGGGATCGGCGGCAGATGCCATCAGGTCGGTAGAGGACGCCGACGCGCTGATTGTCGGGACCCCGGTGTTCAACGCCTCGTACTCGGGTCTGTTCAAGTCGTTCTTCGATCTTGTCGATGTCGATGCGATGGAGGGCAAGCCGGTACTCATCGCAGCGACCGGCGGCAGCCCCCGGCACTCGATGGTCCTCGACCACGCGCTGCGCCCGCTGTTCGGCTACCTGCGCACCGTCGTGGTACCGACAGGCGTGTACGCGGCGTCGGAGGACTGGGCGTCGACCTCGGGCGACACGACGTCGCTCTCCGACCGAATCCGCCGCGCGGCGACACAATTGGCGGCCCTGCTGTCGAGTGGGTCGGGTCTGGCGGCGGTCACGTCGCAGGCGCCGGACTCCGATCATGGTGACCGGCGCGCCCATGCGGGCGAGGAGGCGGGGATCGCCAACTTCGCACGCCTGCTGGCCGGCAACTGACCGGTAGGTGCGTCGGACGTTGCGATATCCGACGCGACGAGTACCTATGCGCGCCCGGGAGTGTTCTCCCGGGCGCGCAGTCGTGTGCCGGGGAGGGTGGGGGCGGGCAGGTGCTGTACCTCGCCGGTATAGCCCTGCACCTGGCCGAAACGCTCGCTGTGCGCCATCCACTCCTCGCGCGCGGCGACGATCTCCTCGTGGCTACGGCCGACGAAGTTCCACCACATGATGATGTCGTCGTCGAACGGGGCGCCTCCGAGCACGATGACGCGGGCGTCGTCGTCTCCGCGGTTGGCCAGGGTGATCGAGTCGGTGCCGATCCCGACGTAGCCGAGTTCGGTTCGTTCGAGCGCGGCGGCCGTCGAATCGACGATCTCCACCCGCCCCGAGTCGACGAGGAATCCGTGTTCGAATCCGGGGTTGACGTCGAGGGTGCCGTCGGCTCCCGGCGGGATGCGCAGTTCAGCGCCCAGCAGCGGCGTGAACGTCTCGACCGGCGACGTGCTGCCGAGCAACGTTCCGAGAAAGACGAGTGCCGTCACGTCGCCGACGGTGATCGCCGGTGGTGCGTAATGGGCGAAGTCGCGCGCGGTGTTCGCCGCGTCTGCAGGGAGCGCGACCCACAGCTGCACGCCGTGTAGGACCGAGGTGTCGGGGGTGGAGACCTCGGTATGGGCGATGCCATGGCCCGAGGTCATCAGGTTCAGTTCGCCCGGACGCACCATCGCATGATTGCCCATCGTGTCCCGATGCTCGATCTCACCGGTGAAAAGCCAACTGACCGTTTGCAATCCGATGTGCGGATGCGGAGGCACATCCATGCCGCCGGTGGCCGAGACGCCGTCGGGTCCGTAATGGTCGGCGAAACACCACGCTCCGATCAGCGATCGCTCCCGCTGCGGCAGGGTGCGGTGCACGGTCATGGCACGCGGGCCGCCGAGCGGTACGTCGCGCGCGGTGAGCACCTCGACCCGCAGCGATCCGTTGTGATCGGGGTCGGCGTTCTCGACCTCGGTCTGACAGTCGATTTCGGCCGGATGTGCTTCGAGGTTGCTCATGGCGTCACGCCTTTCGGCTTCTGTGCTAATCGGCTCTTGTGCTATTCGGCTTCTGGGGCTGATGACGCCAGTCTAGGAACAGTCGGGTCGACGACGCGTGCGCGGTGCGATCGGCGAGCGGTCCGCGGCGCGATCTCAGAGATCGGTGGCGTCGTCGAACGTCATGGCCAGGTGTCCCACCGACATCGTCATGGCGGCGTGCCGGGCCAACTTCAGGCCGCGTAGTTCGTCCGCGATCGGGTGTCCGCCGAGCGTGAGGGTTGCGCCGCCGATCCGGGCCCGGACGCCGCTCAGCGATCCGAGTCGCCACGGTATCGAGCGCAGCTTTCCGTCGAGGCACGAGTAGGCGGTGAGTCCCGCATCTCCCGGAGCCGCGGGGACCGGCAGGCCCGGTGCGGTCTCGAGGGCAGCGATGAGCCGTCCGTCCTCCGACACACTGCCGCGCTTACGCGAGCCATCGTGGTCGACGTCGAAATCGGCGAGAAACTTGGGAAAGCCCCAAATCCCACGTCCAGCCTGTCGGGTGAACTCACCGTCGACGGGGAGTCGATGGATCAGCGCGTGCGCATCGCCGCGCACCACAGAGCCGAGCGCGCTGAGCGGCGACGCGGGCGCAGCCGGATTCTCGACGAGCAGGCATACCCCGAACTCGTTGTACGGGCCGAGATCTCCGTCGACGTAGTCGACGAACACCAGCATCACCATGCCGCGGCCCGGGCGTATCCGCAGCGGACGAAGCGGAGAGGCACCCGACGCCGCTATGGTTCTCGCCATCGCGTCGACGTCGGCGGTGAATCCCGCAGCGATGCACCGCGCATCTCTGACCTCGACGGGCATCGTGAGCGTGGTACCTGCGACGGTGTGGGTCGACGGGGAGGGCATGAGGCCCCTTTCTGACAGTGATGTATTCGGGCGGCGACGTATTCGGGCGGCGACACTCGGCGACGGCCTTCTGGTGACGTGGCCGCCCGAGCGTGCCGCGACGAACAAACAAGAACGTGTTCTAGTTTGGCATACCGTCTGCTCTCCCGGTCTGAATGTGTGTCTTATCGATAGATGTGGCTGCTGCAGCGCCCACATCTATCGATGGGACACACATTTAGCGTGCGGCTTTCGGCGCCGATTCTTGCGAATGCAACAAAGGCCCCATTTAGGGGACTACCGACATGTCAGACCTAATCCTTACTATTTGCTGAGTGTTGGGGATCGCTGTCGTAACGACATGATGTAAGGACGTAACGGTGACCGTAGTAACAGAGACCGGGGGTGCCCTCGGGGCGCCATCGCCCGTGCCTGTGTCCCCTGTTGTCGCAGATCGCGGCGCGGCGTCGAATTCATTCGGCTCCGCCCAGATCGCCCGGATGGACGACTACCGCCACGGCCATGACGCCGCCGTGGCACGTCGGCCGATGCTGTCGCGCCGCGAGGTCGAGGTGTTGTTGACCTGGCTGCGTGCGGAATCAAAAGAGGACGCCGCGGCGACGCTGTTCATTTCAGCCTCGACCGTGAGCACCCACCTCGCGCGCATTCGCACGAAGTACACGGCCGCGGGTCGCCCCGCCCCGACGAAGACGCACCTGCTGGCTCGCGCTCTGCAGGACGGCTACACCAGCCTCGACCGCTGGTGAGGTCTCACGCCCCGATGTCGCGGGCGAGAGACGGCCAGGTCTGGTGCAGGTCGTCCTGCCAGTAGCCCCATGAGTGGCTTCCGGCGGGACGCAGATTGACCTTGGCGGGAATGCCGAGCTGAGCGAGGCGCGTCGCCATCTGGCGTGTGCACTGATCGATGCCGAACTCGATCGCGCCGCCGAGCAGAGCCTGGTTCGCCAGTACCAGCCCGTCGCCGTCGATCGACGGATCGGACAGGCGTTCGTGCTTGCCGGGAAGCCCGGTGCCCGCGGTCATATAGACCCTGGTGCCGCGTAGCTTCGCCGCGTTGAGATAGGGATCGTTGGCCCGCCAGCCGGGTCCGTTCAGCGGTCCCCACATATTGACCATGTTGCCTCCGCCGCGGTTCTCGACGACGAAGCGGATGTATTGCTGCCCGACCGGGTCGCTGGTGCGCGCGCAGCCGCTGAACGCGGCAATCGAGCGGTACAGACCGGGGGCAGCGAGCGCGAGGTTGAACACCGTGGTCCCGGCCATCGAGATGCCCGCTGCAGCAACCTTTCCCGTGGTCGGGAAGCGCTTGCCGATCAGTGGTGGCAGCTCTTTGGTGAGGAACGTCTGCCACTTGTTGCGGCCGAGGACCGGGTCGTCGCGTTGCCAATCGGTGTAGTACGAGAACGCACCGCCGATCGGGGTCACGACATACACGTTCTTGTCGGCGAAGAACTTCTTGTAGTCGGTGCGGGCATCCCAGGTGGCCGAATCCTCGCCACCGCCTGCACCGTTGAGCAGGTACAGCGTCGGTGCCGCACGGGTGCGGTTCTTCGGGGTCAACACCGTGACCGGGACGATTCGATCCATCGACGCCGAGTGCACCATCAGCGTCACCTGCTGGGGTGAATCGTCGGTGGAACTGACGATGCTCGACGTCGGCGCCGCCTGTGCGGGTGCTGTCGCCCCGAGGAACGCGGCCAGCATGAGCCCAAGGGTCAGCCAGATCAGGTGTTGTCGACGCATTGTTCACTCCTGCGATCACTCGGGACTTCTCCGAGGCCGCCCTCTCGGCGATCTCCACCCCGTAGCCGTGCGTCGCGGCTACAGCGCGACCTGCGTCAGGATATCTGTCGTCGGTTGAGGCGATCCACCCTGTGGCTCGATGGTCACCGCGAGCACGGACGAGTCGTCGAGCGAATCGATCACGTGCGGGGCAGCGGAGCCGGTACCCGCGACGAGGCCCGCCGACACCGGCGTGGCTGCTTTGCCGATCAGCCACAACTGGAACGTCTGGTCCGCGGCGATGGGATTGCGCTGGTCACGCACCACGGCTACGGCGCGGTTCGCCGACTTCGAACTCACGACGGTGATGGTGCCCCGATTGTCGGCGAGCGACGAAACCGTCGACCGCGCGTCCGGTGCGGCGAGAATGTCGGACACCTGTTGGGCGGTGGTCGACGACGGTGTCTGCTCCGGCGCTGTGGTGCGCCCGATGAGTACACCCGCACCCAGTGCGACGGCCAGCGCGACCGCCGCGGCGCCGACCGCGAGCGCCACGCGCCCGCGCCTGCTGCGCGCACGGTCGATCGGGACGACGGTCGACGGCTCTGAGTCACTCTCGGAGGCGCGCTGTTGTTCGGTGTCGGAGACGCCCCGCTGATCTGTGTCGGAGACGCCTGTGGTTTCGGTGTCGGCGCTGAATGCGCGGTCGAGGACCGTCGCGCGCAGTTCGGCGGGCGCGGCGAGCGCGAATCCACTCGCGAGGTCGGTGATGGCCGACTGGATGTCGGTGATGCGTGCGAGGTAGATCCGGAGTTCGACGGCGCTGAGGTCGTCGAGTTCGCGGCGCACGCGTTCGGTCTCGGCGGGCGTCAGCGCGTCGATGGCGTACAGCTCGACGTGGTCGTCGAGCCAGTCGGTGTCAGCCATCGGCTTCTCCGTGCAGACATTTCTTGAGCCGTCGGAGGCCGTCGCGGATGCGGGATTTGATGGTCGGCAGCGGAGTGGACATGACCGCGGCGACCTCGGGGTAGGTCATGCCGTTGAAGTACGACATCTCGATGCTGGCGCGCTGAAGCTCTGTCAGCCGATCGAGGCACGTGTGCAGGGTGCGGGTCTCCTCGCGGTCGACGACCACCTCGAGCGGGATCGGGTGCGGGGTGCTCGCGTTGCCTGCGCCGTACTCGGCGGCTTTGCGCTGCTGGAGTTCTTCGGTGCGGACACGGTCGACGGCGCGCCGGTGCGCGATCGTCATCATCCACGTGATCACCGAGCCGCGCGACGGCTGATACTGGTCGGCCTTCTGCCAGTACTGCAGGTACGACTCCTGTACGATCTCCTCGGCGTAGTGCACGTCACGGATCACCCGCAGGGCGAGGCCGTAGATGCGCGCGCTGGTGAGGTCGTAGAGCTGAGAAAATGCAGCGCGGTCGCCGCCGGAAGAGGCGGTCAACAGATCACGAAGGGTGCTGGCTTCCGACGTCGAGCCTGCGGGGCGGTCGTCGTCTCCCGTCGCTGCGTGGCCCGATGTCACTCCACCACCGTAGCCACGCCCGAGCTCGGGTGTGGCGGTTCGGTCCATACGGCGTCGTGTCGGATCGACATCGGCGCGCCCATCGGGCCGATGACTCATCTGCTTGCCGCGCGCCGATAGAGCATCAGCGACAACGGCATGCACACCGCCAGGATCGCCACGCTCCAGCCGATCGAGTAGGCGAGCGCGTGGTCGGCGACCCACCCGGACGGTGGCACGAAGTTCGACGGCGCGCCGTTGCCGAGGTGATCGCGACTCGTGGTGGCGACGGCTGTCACCGGATTCCACTCGGCGATCGTCCGAAGCGGCCCCGGCAGGCTTGCCGCGGAGATGAAGGCCGACGACAGGAAGGTCACCGGAAACATCCACAAGAATCCGATGCTTTGCGCCACTTCGACATTGGGTGCGATCAGTCCGGTGACCGCACCGACCCATGCCATCGCGAGCGCGAACACGATGATCACCCCGAATGCGATTGCCGCGTCGGCGAGCGAGCCGTGGACCCGCCAGCCGATGACGAGGCCGCTGATTACCATGACCGTGAGTCCGACGAGGCCGAGCAGCATGTCGGAGCCCACTCGGCCTGCGATGACTGCCAGTCGTGACATGGGCAGCGAGCGCAGCCGGTCGATGATTCCGTCGGACATGTCGTTGGCGAGTCCAACCGTGGTGAACGCCGCGTTGAAAACAACAGTCTGCGTGAAGATCCCGGCCATCAGGTACTCGCGGTAGGAGTGTCCTCCGAAGGTCGCGCCGAAGACATAGGCGAAGAGGAACACGAACATCAGCGGCTGAATGGTCGCGCTGACGAGCAGGGTGGGGATACGTCGCACAGTGAGCAGATTGCGCTCGACGAGGACTGCGGTGTCAGTGAACATCGGCGGGCTCCCGTGTGTCGAGGCGCGTCGTCGTAGCGCTCGTGTCGTCGTCGACTGCGTGCTCGGTCAGCTGAAGGAACACGTCGTCGAGTGTCGGTCCGGCGACGGAGACGCTGCGTGCAGGTGTGCCTCCCGCGTCGAGCGCGCGGATGGCATCCGGGATGTCGGCGGCGCCGTCGGCGACCGGCACCGTCCATGTCCCTGTTTCCGACCGATGCGGGTTTCCGACGCCGATCGCCGCCAATGTTCGTGCGACGACAGCGGATTCGGAGACGGTGTGCTCACCTTCGAACTCGACACTGAGGATTTCCGGGGTGATCGAGTTCTTGAGCTCGTCTGCACTACCCTGCGCGCGGATTCGTCCGTGGTCGATGACGGTGATCTCGTCGGCAAGCGTGTCGGCTTCCTCGAGGTACTGGGTGGTCAGCAAGACGGTGGTTCCCGCATCCACCTGCGCGGCGATCAGGTCCCAGATCTGGCGTCGACCGCGTGGGTCGAGTCCGGTGGTCGGTTCGTCGAGGATGACGAGTCGCGGGTGGTTGATGAGTGCTCCCGCGAGGTCGAGTCGCCGCCGCATGCCGCCCGAGTAGGTGCGCATCGGTCGGTCGGCGGCATCGTCGAGTCCGAGTTCGGCGATCATGTCGCGCGCAAGGGCCGACGCGTCGCGTCGACGATGGCCGTAGAGCTGGGCCACCATGCGCAGGTTCTCGAAGCCGGTGAGCGTGCCGTCCACGGCGGCGTACTGCCCTGAGACACCGATGATTTCACGCGCCCGGTCGGGTTCGCGCAGCGCGTCGATCCCGGAGACGGTCACCGTGCCGGCATCGGGGCGCAGCAGGGTCGCCACCATGCGAACGGTGGTGGTCTTGCCCGCACCGTTGGGCCCGAGCAGCGCGTGCACGGTGCCTGCCGGGATGGTGAGGTCGAGATCCTCCACGGCGATCACGGCGCGCCCGCGGCGCAGCAGGCCGGAGGTGAATACCTTTCGTACACCGCGGATCTCGAGTGCGTTGCGTGTGGCCGTGTCTGGCGTATCCGCGTCGATGGGCCCAGTCATGTTGATGGGTTCAGCCATGTTGATGGGTTCAGTCATCCTGTGTCGTCCTGTGGTCGGCACGCGTACTCCCTTCCATTGCTTCGATGAGGCTCTTCGGCCGTAGGTCGGTCCAGTTCTCGTCGACGTAGCGCAGGCAGTCGTCGTGGTCGGACGGCCCGTGCACCCGACGCCAGCCTGCGGGGACAGGCGCGAACTGGGGCCACAGCGAGTGTTGGTTCTCGTGGTTGACCAGCACCAGGAAGACGCCATTGACGTCGTCGAACGGATTGGTCATGAGTGATTCCTCCTCAGTTGATGTCTTCGGTTGGCGTGACGCGACTGGTGTAGCGCCATCGATGGGACGTCGTTGCGGCGTCGTCTCTGCGATGCCGCGCTGATCGACGCGGTGGTGGCGAGAGGGCGTAAGCGAAATCGGCCACGTTGTCCGGCAGCAGCATTCGTGCGTGCGTGCAGTCGACGTCGATGTTGCGGATGTACCCGTCGACGTAGGGACGCCATCCGTCGACGGCTCGCGCTCCCGGCTGTGATGCCCTGGTGGCGGAGACGAAGGTGATGTCTCCGTGGAACACTCGCGGGCGCCACGGATTGGCGAGGGAGCCTGCCTGCTCGAAAACGCGGTGCACCGTGCCGAATTCGGCTCTCGACAGCCCCGCGAGCATCCCGCCCGCCGCCCGCACCGCGTGCCAGGCGTCGTCGACATCGGGCGATGCGGTGGGATCGGCGGTGACGGAATCGGTTGCGGTGATGCCGAATTCGATCATGAGCTCACCGATGGAGGGTTCGGTGACGAGGTCGGGGCGGTCGGAGAGGACGTACGAGTCGAGGATCGTCAGATCGCCGACCTCTTCTCCGCTTCCCTGGAGGATCACCGCGATCTCCTGGGCGATGATCCCGCCGAGTGACCAACCGAGCAGGTGGTACGGCCCGGTGGGCGCAACCGACTGGATCTGCTCCGCGTAGTAGGCGGCGAGCTCGCCAAGGGACGACGGGGCAGGTTGCCCGGACAGCGAGGGGTGTTGGAGTCCGTAGACGGGACGGTCGGGTTCCAGGTGGGGGAGAAGCGACGCGAATGCCCACGAGAGTCCGATCGCCGGATGTACGACGAACAGCGGCGCAGTCGCCGATGCGGACTCGCGCGGTGTCGACCGCAGCGGGATGAGTACCTCCCAGGCGGAGCGGGAGCCTTCGGTGCTGTCCAGCTCGTGTGACGCGGGGTCGATCTGGGCCGCGAGTTCTGCGACGGTGGGTGCCGCGAACACCTGATGTGCGCGGATTTCGACTCCGAGAGCGCTCGACAGACGATCGGTGAGAGTCGTTGCCTGTAGCGAGTTTCCGCCGAGGTCGAAGAAGCTTGCGTCTGCCGCGATCTCATCGTCCGGCAATCCGAGCACCTCGACGAAGATGGCCGCGATGGTCTTCTCGGTGCCGGGGAGCGGGGCGCGGCCGCGTCGTGTGATCTCCGGCGCAGGGAGTGCCGCGCGGTCGAGCTTGCCGACCGGGGTCAGCGGGATCTCGTCGAGGATCGTGACCGTCGCGGGCACCATGTGGCGCGGAAGACGTTGTCGCAGAAGACCCCGCAGGTCGTCGCCGAGAGCGCTTCGTTGCGAGTTGTCGACGAAGGCGGCTCGTTCGGTGAGCGTCACGTAGCTGTGCAGCGTGGAACCGCCCTGCGTCGACGTGGAGTCGCGCTGGTCGGGGCCAACGACCACGGTGACCGCGAAATCGACACGCGGGTCGGCGGTCAGGGCGTCGTCGATTTCGCCGAGTTCGACGCGGAAGCCCCGGATCTGTACCTGACCGTCGCTCCGTGCGACGTAGGACAGTCGCCCGTCGCGCGTCCACCGGACGAGGTCTCCCGTGCGGTACATGCGGTGACCCGCGAACTCGTCGCCTGCGACCATCGGGACCGGCAGGTACCGGGTGGCCGTGAGGGCGGGGCGACGGTGGTAGCCGCGAGTCACCTGCGATCCGATCAGATACAACTCGCCCACAACACCTGCGGGTACCGGATGCAGCCGCGCATCGAGGACGAGTGCGCTCACACCGTTGTTCGGTGTGCCCATGGTCAATTCGTCGTGTGCGCGCAGCGGGTCGCTGGAGGTGGTGATCACCGTGGTCTCGGTGGGGCCGTAGACATTCATGATCCGACGCCCCGCCGACCACCGTCGCGCGAGATCTGCTCCATAGGCCTCGCCGCCGATTGCCAGGCACTTCAGCGTCGGGGCGTCGGTCGGCGACATGCTCGCCACCGCGGCGGGCGTGATGAATGCGTGGGTGACCCCGGTTCGAGTGAGGAACTGCGCCAACGGTTTACCGCCGAAGACATCAGTGGGAGCAATGACCAGGCACGCCGATCCCGCTGCGGCGAGCAGGAATTCGAGCACCGAGGCGTCGAAGCTCGGTGACGCGAAATGCAGAACCCGTGAGCCTACGTGTGGTGTCATCCGCGCTTGCAACTCATCTCGCACCGCGCGCAACCCGGAGTGTGGTACCAGAACGCCTTTCGGGCGTCCGGTCGAGCCAGAGGTGTAGATGATGTAGGCCAACTGATCGATGCCTGCGGGGGTCGCCTCGGCATCGGTGAGCGGCGCTGCCGACGTCTGTGTGAGCCGGTCGAGTACGGGCTGCTCGTCGACGACGATCACCGGTGTGGTCGACGACGGGATGCGCTCACGGGTTGCCGAGTCGGTCACCACGAGCTGCGCACCACTGTCGGTGAGCATGTGCGCGATCCGCTCGGGCGGATACGTCGGATCGACGGGAACGTAGGCGGCGCCGGTTCGCACGATCGCCCAGATGGCGACCAGCGCTTCGATCGACCGCGGAATGGCCATGGCCACGACAGGTTCTGCCACGGAATCAGAGTCCCTGACGCCGCTCGCCAGAAGCAGTCGTGCGAGTCGGTGCGCTCGTGCGTCGAGCTCGCGGTAGGTGATGTAGGTGTCGCCGTCGGTGGCGGCGATGCCGTCGGGGTTGCGTGACACGGCGTCATCGAGAATCTCGCCGAACGTCATCGGTTCGCCGCTGCGCGGTCCGCGCGCGGGGGCGACGTCGGCCACCTCGAGGGGATCGGTGATGCGGATATCGCCGACAGCCCGCTTGGTGTCGGTGGTGATCGCACGAACCACCCGCAGGAATCTGACAGCGAGATCGTGGGCGTCGCGGTCGTCGTACCGGTCGGCGGCGAATGTCACCTCGAGGGTGGCGTCGGGGGAGTGCAGGTGCGCCACCGTGAACTGGAGACCGAATTTTGCCTGTGCGGAGCCGATCTCGTCGATCTCCCCATGTAATCCCGGCGCCAGCTCGACCTGGCTGTGCGCGACGTCTGCCCCGTAGTCGTGGACAGAGAGTGCGACCTCGAAGAGTGGATGCCCGCCGACCGACCGGTCGGGGTTGACCGCGGCAACGACGTCGTCGAAGGGCACGTCGCGATGGTCGAGCGCATCGAGATCGTCGTCTCGTACCCGCGCGAGAAGATCGCGAACGGGCTCGGTGCCGTCGAGCCGTGTGCGCAGAGCGAGGGTGTTGACGAACATTCCGACGACGCGGGTGAGGTCGGTGTCGGAGGTATCGGCGAGTTCGGGGACGTCCCGATTCGCCACTGGCGTGCCGATCACCACGTCGTCGCCCACTCCGAGTCGGTGCAGGAGGGTGGCGAGCCCGGCGTGGAGCAGGGTGAACGGGGTGGTCGAATAGGTTCGTGCGCAGTCGATCACAGCGTTGCGCAGCGCGTCGTCGAGTGGGATCGATACCGAACCGGCCAGTGACGGTGAACCCTCGGGTGCGTCGGCCCGAGTTGGTGCGGTTCGGGTCGGCTTGGGTGCGCAGTCGGCGGGTGCGCCGGCGAGCAGGTTTGTCCAGTAGGCGAGATTGTCCTCCGCGTCAGTTCGACGGTCGGCCCCGGTGACGATCGCCGCATAGTCGCGATAGTCGAAAGCCGAAGCCTCCCAGATGGTGTCACGGCCGCCCAGCCTCTCGGAGTAGGCCGTGGCGAGGTCGTCGATCAGAATCGGCAGCGACGCCCCGTCGGCCGCGGCATGGTGGATGAGGAGGACGAGGATGTGCTCACCCGTGGTGCCCTGCGAGATCCGCGTCAGGAGGTGTGCGCGTATCCCCGGCTGCGCCGAGATGTCGATCGGGGTGGTGCACAGGTGCTCGATCAACGCCGACGCG